>JAKUNY010000099.1 GCA_022451765.1 Candidatus Poseidoniaceae archaeon | reverse complement strand
GAAATGAACATCCACGGACCGTACTATTCCGAACTTCTTGGCAACCGTGTCGAGCGTGGACGATCCCTTGCCAAAATAGAGGCAACATTGCAAGCAGCACGAACCATCAATGCCCGCCACATCACGCTCCACACTGGTCATTACGGTGACTTTGGGCGAGGTACTGCCGCAAACGAGCAGGTTGCAAACATTTTCTCAAGCATCGTTGATCGAGTCGGCGAGATTTGGCACGATGATGAAGATGAATTTCCTGTTTTTCCTTGGATTAAGGACGGGACCCCGTCGAAAATAGGAGTCGAAACATCTGGCCGCCAAGAACTGTGGGGAAGCCTCGAAGAGGTCATTGAAGTCGTGAACCACGTTGAGGGAACAATTCCTGTTCTCAACGTTGCTCACATTCACGCTCGTGGGCATGGCAGGATGAAGACCTCCGAGGATTATGGAGAACTGTTCGATATGGTTCGAGAATCGATCGGGACCAAGGAATTCTACTGCCATTTCTCGGGTGTTGAACACCGAACAGGGAACGCAATGCATTACACACAAATCAAAAAGTCAGACCTCAACTTCGAACCTCTTGCAGAATTTATTGTTGAAGACGGAGGTTGGTTGGATATAACCCTGATATCAGATTCTCCACTGCTGGAACATGATGCAATGTACATGTTGCAGAACATCGACAAAGCCAAGCACAAGCAACTTGAACGCAAAGCCAGAGAAGATCGACGACGCGCATTGGCAGCTCAAACCGGTACCTCTATCGAGGATCTGCAGCGCCGAGAAGAAGAAATGGCAAAGCTGCGAACGCAAAGCGAACCAGAACAAAAGCCAGCTGAAGAGCCAAAACCCGAACCCGTTGAAGAGAAGAAGAAACCAAAGAAGGCTCCTGCTTCAAAAAAGAAAGAGGAAGAAGACCTGTTCTCCTTCGATGAAGAGGACGATGACGACTTGTTCTGATTCGGTGATTTGTATTCTCTCTCAAATTGTGGGTTTTATCCCTCAATGTAGGCAATGCAAATAAGGGCAAAGAGTTGGAAGTATCTTCTCATGGCACACATTGCGGTGTTGGGAATGGGGAATTGGGGGACGGCAATCGCCCGTCTTTGGCTGCTCGAGGGGCATCACGTCAAAGGATGGACGATTGAGCAAGAGGTCTACGAATCAATCACGATGGACGGCATCAATCGGAAGTATTTGCCTCAGCAATCTGTCGAAGGATTGGAGGCAACGATGCATCTCAATGAAGCGCTCGATGGTGTTGAAATCATCGTATTGGCTCTTCCATCGTCCGTAATCCTCAACGTAGTAGATGACATCATTCCATTCCTTCGCCCAGGTCACGTTCTGCTTGATTTGGCAAAGGGACTTGCACCGGGCAAGCGTTTGATTTCTGAAGCAATCTATGAGGCCTTGAAAAACGCAAATTGTTCAAACCCACTGGCCGTACTTACAGGCCCGACAATCGCTCCTGAGGCCGCTGGGGGTGTGATGACAACTGCCCTGGTCGCATCGGAGGATATTTCCATTGCAAAACGCCTTGCGGACACACTCTCAACACCAACATTGCTCCTTCACGCCGCATCCGACCCTGAAGGTGCAGAACTTTGGGGCGCATTCAAGAACGTCGTTGCCCTTGCGTGCGGCCTTGTTGATGGTTTGAAAACAATAGGTACACTCGGTGGAGATAATCTCAAAGCAGCCATTTTCAGTGCTGGATTCAAAGAAGGGTGCATTCTCCTTCCACTTCTTGGTGCTCGAGCAGAAGTTGCCTTTGGGCCAGCAGGCCTAGGCGACCTGTACGTGACCTCTACGTCGCCATTTGGACGAAATCGGACCATGGGCGAAAAACTTGGAACAGGCAAGAATCTTGAAGAAGCTCTCGAAGAAATGACCATGGTCGCTGAAGGTGTACGAGCGGCTCGAATGTTTCGAGATCGAGCAATTGATCAAGGAATCGAAATCCCATTTACCAAGGCATTGAACACGCTTCTCGATGGAGATATCGGTGCTGAAGAGTGCTGTCGCCGCATGGTTCTCTTGGGTTAAGTCCGATTGCCTCATATGTTGGAACACTCTCCTGTCACCATGGCAGAAGACAATTCCACGGAATTGACCGATTTCGAGGCTGGCCTTTTGGAATGGTTATGCGAAAAGGACTTCCACGCTGAGCCATGGTCAACAAAAAAAGCAGCAAAACAATTCTATGTTGAGGAGGAGGCTATTTACGAAGCCGTTGCTGCTCTAACACGGAAAGTCCCACAGCGCATTCAGGTCTTCTACAAGAACGGTGCATTGCACATTGCTGCAGATTGAATCATTACTTCATTGAAGGATTGCGGCTACCAAAAGTTGCTTCACGAATCGCTCTTAACCAAGAAGGACGACGTACGTCCCCTTCATCAGTGACAAACGATCGTAGTATCAACGACAACATGTCGATGATTACAACCACAATGAAGATAATGATTAGTAGAGCCAAGACCTTGTCATATTGCAGGAATTTCAGGTATGTATTGATGTAATAACCAATACCTCCTGCACCGACAATTCCGATAACCGTTCCGTGCCTTACATTGTATTCAAACATAAACATTAGTTGACTCAGAAGATGGTTTGCAGTCTCAGGAATAACGATTGAAGTGAACGTTGTGGCGTGTGATAACCCCATTGCTTTGCTCACTTCGAGGGAATCACTCGGCATACCTTCGAAGGTCTCGTATTGCAGCTTACCAAGATAGCCTATCGTGTAAAAAGTCATAGCGAGAACACCGGCGAGTGGTCCAAAACCTATGACGATCACAAATATGATTGCCCATATCAACGATGGAAGACTTCGTGTTGCGGAAAGAAGGAGACGGAACGGAATTGCAATGTACATTGGCATCAGATTCCGTGCAGCGAAGGAAGACAGACATAACGCTCCAATGAATCCAAGAATGGTAGAGACAAAGGCGATTTTGATTGTTTCAATCATACCGAGGTAGCCAACAGAACAGAAGAATTCGATCTCTTTTTCGCACACTGGGTAGGATTGTGCCTCAAGTACAGACCAATTTGGAGGCCACATACTCTCTGAGACGAATGTGGTTAAGTTCTCCCATCCGCCCTCAAGCCGACCCCAGTCATCGACCAAATTGTTGAGTGTAATCCATGCCAGGACGAAGAGTGAGAGAATCACGAAAATGAACGGTTTTCTCATTCTTCTTCACCTACTCTTTCTCTCCATTCATCTATCGAGAAATCATAGAACTTTTCATCCTCGATTAACCAGACTCGTGTTGCGAGTAATGCCACATTCTCTTCATGGTGTTCAACCATAACCATCGACGTGCCAGCATCCAGCATCTCTTTGACTGCTGCGATTACGACGTCAACCGTGTTGTGATCCAACTCACTCAGGAACTCATCCGCGAGAAGTAAACTTGGTCGCTGTGCAAGTGCGCGTGCCGTTGCAACCCTTCGAAGTTGACCTCCAGAGAGACGCCGTACCGGTTCGGCAGTTTTCTCTTCAATGCCCAAAGCAATCAGAGCGGAGTTGACCCGTTTTTTTCTTTCCATTGAGTCGCCTTGAAGCACGGGGAGGCTTGCCCGAGCTCCTAGGTTGACGTTGTGGTACACACTTGCATGTCGCACCCAACCGAGCTTTTGTGGGATCTTCCCCAAGCCTCCCCGCCTGTCAACATGCAGATGAACTCTACCATCAATAGGCTCGATGAGACCAGCAATTGTTCGTACGAGAGTGGTCTTCCCAACCCCTGAAGGACCGAGGACTGCGATGACTTCTCCTGAATTGATTCTAGCGCTAATCTCGGAGGCAAGCACAGCATTGTATCCAATGCTGAGGTTTTCCAAAACCAAGAGCGGCCTATCTTGTCCCACGCAACCACCTTGAGTTATCCCCGATGGTTCCGTATTTCAACTAAGTGGAAGCCGCACTATTCCTGAATCTCATACTTTGTGTCAAAGTACGTGGTGATTCCGGGAATTGAACCGATGAGATTTCCGTAGATTCCCATGTGCTCTTGTGTGTTGACTTCAACGATACCAGGTGTGTTGAGAATGTTCATCAGAATTTGATCTCCACATTCATTCATTGGTTGCTCGGTATCAACGACTTGTGTGTTCACATTCAAGCAACCAGTGTACGTCTCGCCACCCATCGAGTGATTTTCGACGTACATCTCATCATTCATTGAAAGCAAGGCATTCAGAATCGCGGTTCTGGTCTGGATATCAACACGATCTGGGTTGTACATGACGGGGTGCGATGGAGCTGAACCATACGATGGGAGAAGAATGTATTCTTCTTCATCCAAACACCAATCTTCGTTCTCTGCAGCATCTTCATTGCCACAGTAACTTCCAATGGTTGAATCCTTGACAAATGCTACATCACCCGCTCCTTCTGACAAACATCGGACTGCACCTGAATAGGATGCGTACGGTGTTCCAGAATCAGGAATGCTCGCATCTTCGTTGAAGTAGGAGAAGATCGTTGAGCGCAAAGACTCGATATCATCCTCAGAGCCAACAACAGGTGCGTATCCTTCGGATATCAGGTAACCCATCGGAAGAAGCATTCCTGCCGACTTCAACCAGCCTGTGTGGCAGGATGTCTTGCCTTGGAGGAGAGCGAATGGATCTGTAGAATCGTCACCATCGAGGTATGCGTTGGCCATCTCTGAACCATTGAGAACCACAGCGTGTGCATCGTAGTAGGTTCGACCATCCGACTTCATGTCAGCAGCCATTGCTGCAAGACCATACTCCTTCCAGCCCATCCAAGCAGATCCTCCATCCATGAAGGCTATGTCTGCATTACCAAAGCGCAGTGCTTCAATAATTGCTCCCTCGGATGCAACAGGATACAAAGTGACTTCGACACCGGTTTGTTCAGCGACATAATCAGCCAACAGCTGTGGGTTGATGTCAACATCCGTGTAATCTTCCTTAATTTCGAAGGCAATTCGAATGTTTGAGACCGTTGGAGTTACTGTATCGGATATTCCGAATTTGTCTCCGAAATAGGATTGGATACCTGGCAAGTCCTTGACGAGGTTCCCATAGGAAGAGAGGTGTTCCTGTGCTGTAGTCTTAACAATTGATGGTGTATTTAGGACATTGGCCAGTACAGATTGTCCTTCCTCAGAATCCTTCATTCCAACGAGCGCATCCTGAATGGTTGCGATAAGTGCGCTATCGAGTAATTCAGGGTTGTACATCACAGGATGTGATGGAGCAGCGCCGTAGGATGGGAGGAGAACGTAATCGTCCTCTGGTAGACACCAGTCCTCGTTTTCTGAAGCGTCAGTGTTTCCACAGTAGGAGGAGATGGTGGAATCCTTAGCAAATGCCACATCTCCTGCACCCTCGGTTAAGCACTTGACTGCCCCTGAGTAGGAGTAGTATGGGGTTCCTGAATCTGGGATGCTTGAATCTTCGCTAAAGAAATTCAAGACCGTGCTTCGCAACGATTCAATATCGTTTGGGTCGCCGATAACATTAGCGTATCCGTTCCCGATAAGGAAGCCCATTGGTAGGAGCATGCCCGCTGACTTTAGCCATCCAGTGTGACACGAGGTCTTTCCAGCAAGAAGAGCAAATGGATCG
>JAKUNY010000098.1 GCA_022451765.1 Candidatus Poseidoniaceae archaeon | reverse complement strand
CTTACCCATTTGATGAAAGGTTCAGCCAATTCGCGACTACGCATCAAAACACATTCTGGCGGCCATGGAGCACCCGAATCCGATAAGGACCTCTTGCGCTTTTCTGCCTCTCTCCAATCTAACCAGGAGGCAGGTTTTGTTTCGTATAGCGTTAACCATGTCCCAGGGTCTCCTTGATCCTCGTTTAACTGGGTCATTGCGAGTCCTGGGTCGCTTCTTCTCATCTCTGGAATCAACTTCCTGTAACTCTCCCTGACCCCTCTTACAGTCTCGTCCCCCAACCGTTCCCTACGCTGGCGAAGACCCGAAAATCTATCGAGAGTCAATGCATCCATCTCACGACCTCTTTTTGATGCCATTTTTGCTTGAACCATGTTCATGATCGTCCACACGTTGTAATGGCGAGAACGTGTCAATTTTTCAGCCCATTTTTTCTGCGCTTTGCTGACTGCTCCTGATCGTAATGCCAGCGGGACTTCATCGTAAACCTCCAGGATTGGGAAATCTGAACTTGTCCTGTCGATTACATACCAATCAGGGCATCTAAACCAACCAGGTTCGCAAGGAACGTAGCCGTTGACGTCTCCATAGACGTAAACCCTGGGCGGCCCGTATTCGTGGCTTATGCTCCACGACTTTGCGGCTTCAAGCCAACGTTCGGCCATCCCGTATGAAAAAACCGATTTTCCTTGTCCACGATCTCCGTAGGTCCAAAGAATGTCTGGTTTGAATTCACAAATGAAACCTTGCTCGAGAAGATCGCTTGGATAAAGCACGAGTGGAGGTGTTTTACGCTTCCCAGCAGATTCAACGTCAACGGTAGGATCTGTTGAAACGGTTATGATTCTCGACCACGGAGCGAATCGGTTGAAGAACCATTTTAACGTAGTCAAATCAGTTCCTCCTTCGACGTAAGTGTGGAATGTCCGTTTGAGGGTAGCAAAAATCTCAGGCGGCATTCCTCTTTGAATGCAAGCCCTGTTGAAATCCGACCAATTTAGATAACGCTCGCCACCTGAAGCCATCAACCATCCTCCTGTTGGTCTTCTTGATCATCAAACGCGTTCGAAGCATCCTGTGGAGTGTAGGAGGTGTTTTCACTGATGAACACGATTTCTTCGTCGGTCAATGACTCATTCATTGAATCGATTATGTTTGGAATTTCACCTTCCTCGAAGTCGATGTTGGCCTGTGGCAAACATTCTTGACAGCATTCGACGACAAACATTCCTTGCTCGTCTTGCCCCATCACATACGGCTTTATTTGACCGCAGTATGCACATGGTCCTGTTGGCAACTCCTGGGGATTAGCCCGTAGTTCATCGTTGACTTGGGTTTGTTGTTGTTGTTGAGCCATCCGCTGTTGCATTTGTTGCTCCCTTCGTTGGATTTCCTCGTTAGCAGAGTCTAAGACTTGACCGATTGCTTCTTTGTCAAATTTGTTTTTTGAGAACAGTCGTGCAAGTTCTTGAGTCCCTGCTCCCAATTGTGAAAGCTGTATCAGCGATTGGGCTAATTGAATCTGAAGACGTGCGGTGGTTTCAGCAATCTCGGCTTGTCGTATGGCTGAAGCCATTGCTACGTTCTTTGGTTCCAGGTATTCCAACTGTTGACGAGTCATCCGCATAGCAACTGCTTGCGCGTAATCCCCTAAATCGTCGGGCCACATTGACCAATGAACCAAGATTCCATTTTCTAAAGGCAAGCCCACCTGTTGAAGAAAAGAAGCTTCAGCAGAAGCCAACCTAAGCCATAAAATGTGCCTTGCCCTTGGAGGCAGGTAGGTCCAAGAGTCTGTCATCGCCAAAATCATGGTATCGATGAGTCTGAACTGGTCATTGAGACGATCAGCCATAGGGACCATGAAAAGGTCTCTTCCGCTCCTTGGTTGTGGCCCTGTTCTATTTTCCATCATTTAGCCTCCAGAACTGGTTATCGTTTGTCAAGGCGCTAAGCCTCTCACCGATCTGTTTACCCTTCAAAGGTTCTTCGATTTCAATGTTAAGTTCCTCCAAAACTGGATTGATTGCATCGACGTAAGCCTTCCCTGCCAGGACGTAAACCTTCTTGATTCGAACGTCGCTCGCTGACAATTGTTCTCTAACGTTGTCTCTCCAAGCTTGTTTCTGTTTGTTGCTCAACTCATTTATGGTCAAATCGTAATCTTGGATCTCTTGAACAGGTTGGACTATTCCATATTTTGCTGACAGGATTCCCCATTCAAGGTCTCGGTTTTCGGCCCAGGCTTTCGACTTATCGAAAAGCGGAGAGCAATATGCAGAGCGAGCAGCGATCGCCCTGGTTGATTGGTCGAAGGCTTTTGCCTTCGAGCATGATACCAGGGCGATCGCTGATGGGTCTGCATACTTGCGAATCTGGTTTTCGATTGAACGCCTGTTGCGAGCATTGTTTTGAATCCAACGGAGCCTGACTGGGTTCCAAATGTAGCCCAGGTAGGATATGTGCTTCATTTTGCATCACCGATGTAAGCCAAATTGATGATTGATGCAAAAATCAACCATACGATGTAAGGGATGATAACGTAGGCCGCAGTCGGGGATTGGTCCTTTACAGCCCACGCATAACCGATAGTGAAACCGATCATGCCAAGAAGCATAACGAATGCCAAGAGATACCTCTCAGCACCAAAAAAAACAGGCGTCCAAAGCAAGTTCAGAGTCAATTGAGAAATGAAGAAAACTGTTGCCAACGTGCTCATCGCTGAATCCCTGATTGCGTAAAGCACTGATACGACCATTGATGCGTAAAGAAAAGTCCAAACTGGACCAAAAACCCAATCTGGTGGCTGAAACCAAGGCTTCTCCATCAGCCGACCCCCTCGATTTGGTCCATTTGGCCGCTTACATACCGTTGGCTGATTTCTTCAAGCTGTTGTTCTCTGAATCCTTGGCGCATCGCCAGGTCCTCTTCGGCTTGAATTTGACCTCGAGACATCGCTCCGCTTGTTGTTCGAAATTCGATGTCCGCTTCCCTTCCGTCGACCTCCAGCACATTTGCCGTAATGTGAACGATGTTTTTGTGGCGGCTTGAAATTCCCTTTGATACCTTCAGGGTCTTGCCATCTCTTCGCTTCATCACGTAGGAGGAACCCGTGTCCTCTATTTTTTTGAGTCTGGTGATTCTTGGGACCCCAGGGTCGTTCTCCACCCAGTGCAACTTACCAGAAGACTGGTTGTAGATCCCTGCGATCACGATTCCAATTGTGATGAAAAGAACACCACAACTCATTGCTTCGAATCGACTGTAAACTGGTGATGCGAAGAAACCCTCGATTGGTCCGTAAAACCAAGCCCCAAAAGCACCAAGTGGAACTGCAACCCAAGTCAACATCAAGACGATTCCAGAAAGAATCATCGCCATGCTCCAAGCTTCTCCACGTGGGCCTTCACGATCACCTGGTCGTGATTGGTCCTCCTGGGGTGGTGGCTGTTGTGGCATCAAGCCAAGTTCTTGCATCAAAAGCGGATCGTTAAACAGCATTTCATCTCCAGGTTGCATCAAAATCTCCTCCTATCGAAATATGGGTCGATATTCCTTCTCCTCTCCCAATAATCAGCCTCGGCCCTTTCGCGAGCTTGCCGTTCTCTCCTCCTTTGTCTCCAGGAAGGCATGTTGTCGAGTCCAGCATCTTTCAAACGTTGAAGTGATTCTTCTCGGAATTTGGTGAAGAAATTGAAAGCGCCAACCAGAATCAAAATAGTCCCCATTACACCAACGAAAATCGAGAATGGTCTGACCAAAGAAGAAACAGGCTCAATCCTGGCGAGGTCTCAGTAAAGCCAATCATAAGGTCCTCCGTGGACTGTCAATCCTGTTTGGTCTGAACGCTCGTAGTTCATCCAACCGTTCTGATCAATGACGTTGTATCGTATCGCCAGGTATCCATCAGGGACGGTGATGTCGACTACTGAACCGTTGGTTTTGAACACACGACCTGGCAAAACCGAAGTCCCGTCGTCGAGGTATTCTTGGATTGTCAAGTTCAGGTAGGTTTGTTTTGGAGAGACGATGAAACGTCCCCCATCTGTGAATCCAGCGGTATATTCCTGCGGGGCGTAGGTGATCCTCATTGTTTGAGATTCAGTTCCAGAGCGAACGCCGCCTGCCTCTCCTGAGACAAACACGTAATACCTGCCGACGTCATTAATCGGAGAGAAGGTTATGGAAGTTCTTATTCCTGGTTGAACGGATGATTCCTGAGAGGTCATCACAGTCCCATTCGCCCATCGGATTTCTGCTCTGATTTCAACCTTCGAAAGAGATGGTTTGTCATCTTCGAAAGCCATTCCTTCAACGACGATGTTAACAGGCCTATCATTCGGATATTGGATTGCTGTGTCGAGACGCAACTCGACGTCTTGGATTGATGCGGTAGCTGTGGGAGCGAAAATAAGCAAAACGAGAACTGAGGTCATGACAAATCTCATCTCATCCACCTATGCCGCTTTGAATCAAGAAATAAACGAAATCAAGCATCAAGCGCAAAAGGATTCCATATAGAGTTCCCAACGAGGCAAGCCTGATCGTGTCGAATTTTATTGTCCTAAAAATCCAAACCGAGATCCCAAGGACAACCAGGACGCCCAGAATGCCAAAACCTTCGTCGACGTCGTTAGCCCCGCCGATCATAGAACCGAGGGAATCGAACGTCCTCCCCATCCATTCAAGAATCCAAACAGCGAATTCGACTGACAGATTGAACCCGACGATGAGTGAGCCCAGGAAAATAACCAAACCCCAGCCTTCTCCTTTTGCATTCTTCCACGTAGCGGCGGCGATAATTGAAATCAAAATGCAAACGGCGATTACCGCTCCTGTTGGTGTGTTCGAAAATGCAACTGCTTCGCTCATAAGTTATCGTCCTCCATTTGTTTCGATGTGAAATCAACATATCCAACATCTCTGCCATGATCGTCGATGTTCTGGCCGATTACACACGTGCAACCTGGAGGCGCCCATTCAGCGGGCGGTGGATCAATCCCTAACCAACCGCAATAACATGGTCCGTCGGCCTTCGCGTCTGGTTTGGTTGGGTCATACCATGTCTCATGCGGCTTATGTTGCATCCATTCGGGTTCTCTGGTTCCATGTTTGATTTCTTCCCTCTGCATTTGCTCAATGCTGGTGATTGGTCCGCCATGGATTCTCTCCATTGCGGCAATCCAGGAATCGGTATCACCTGGTTCGAACTCAACTGTTGGAGTGATGTATTTTCTGGTGTTAGCACACCAGACTCCATTGTTCTCGAGATCGATGACAAAAGCGATTACCGTATAGCCTGATGCAATGGCGTCCGCAACGATTACTTCAATCGCTGGTAAATCGTCCATGGCGTTCGGTCTCTCGTCGTTGCCCTTTGAAACCTTCGGCTGAATCGACACAAATGGGCGGCGTGCGGAGCGGGTCGAGGTAAGGTGGCCCCGCTCGCCAAATTCTCGTTGAAAAAGCAGAATTTCAATGTGTAGACGATCTGTTCTCACATACGCTGGATAAGCTCTTTTCTCGAATCCTAAAAAAGGAGACGTCGTCGTTGTTGTTGTTGTTGTTGTTGTTGTTGTTGTTGTTGTTGTATGATATGTTATATGAGAAGAGAAGAGAAGAGAAGAG
>JAKUNY010000097.1:1576-5661 GCA_022451765.1 Candidatus Poseidoniaceae archaeon | reverse complement strand
ATCGGTGTCCTAGCCACAATTGGGACGGGAATCATGACGCTTGGCATTGGCTTGGACACACCTTGGGCTCCTTGGGAGCGGCAATCGGATACGATGTTCCCTCCAATGTTGTTCACGTTGGCAAGTTTTGTAGCCACCGTTTCGTTTTGTGCAATGACCGCTGTTTGGCATACCTCACTGAAGACAGTGACAAGCAATCCAGACAAATGGAGGAGGATAAGTGGAATCTTATTCCTCATCTCTTACGGAACATACTCGCTCGGCTCTGGAACAACCGAAGCGGCAATCATGCTGAACATTCTGCACCTGATTGTTGGTATTCCTGCTCTAACTCTTCTGCCCCGTGCTTTCCACAAGGGTCAATTCATGGATTCAATTGAATCGTAACGCAGTCTGTTTCCAAGCCAGAATCCAATGATGTTAACAAATACATCTGAAATTTTGTTGTCCCAGGTTTCCTTCGCGAATTCATACGGAAGCACGAGTTCGAGCAACTCCCATCCTATGGATAAAGCAAAGAAAATGTACCAATTTTGAAGAAAAAATCGTCCTAGAATGGACCACTGAACGAAGTGACCAAGCGACCACAGATTGAGGATTGTCATGCAAATCAGATTGCCTCGATAACAATAGCAATGCCTTGACCGCCACCAATGCATGCTGTTGCAATACCGTATTTTCCGCCACATCGTTTCAGTTCATGAGCGAGGGTCAGCGTTAGTCGAGTTCCGGTTGCTGCGAGTGGGTGTCCGAGGCCGACGGCGCCTCCATTGACATTCACCTTGTCCTCATCGAGCCCAAGTTCCTTAACACAAGCAACAGCTTGTCCTGCGAATGCTTCGTTTATATCCCACCGATCGATATCCTCAATCGATAAGCCCGTTCGTTCCAATGCTTTTCTGGATGCTGGAACAGGGCCATACGCCATGATCGCAGGTTCGAGTCCTACAATCCCCCAGCCGAGGATACGTGCAAGTGGCTTGTCACCGTCTGCCTCAGCCTGTGAGGCTGATTTGATGACCACAGCAGCTGCACCATCAACAATTCCTGATGCATTTCCTGCGGTAACAAGTGAATCTGGGCCAAATGCTGTTGGAAGTTTCGATAACGATTCAGGAGATGTGTCACGAACGACGTGATCTTCATCCTTTGCAGTGATGACCTTCTCACCACGACGAGACTTTATGACAACGTCTACAATTTCATCCTCAAAGACACCGTTCTCGATGGACGCGAGTGTGCGCTTATGGGAACGTGCTGCAAATGCATCTGTCTCTTCTCGAGTTACGCCTTTTCGTGCACAGATTTCGTCACTCGTTTGTGCCATGAATTTGCCGCATGTCATGTCTTGGAGGTTGGTCATCATGTAATCTTCAACAGGAGGAGAACGTCCAAGTTTCCAGCCATCTCGGGCTCCGCGAAGAACATGCGGTGCCTGAGAAAGATTTTCCATTCCGCCTGCAACGACTGTCGAGGCCTCGTCCAGCATAATCATCTGTGCGCCTGTCACGATGGATTGAATTCCCGAACCACATATTCGTGAGAGAGTAAGCATGGGGACTTCTTGTGGGATACCTGCCTTAAGTCCGGCATGTCGAGCGCCATAGATTGATTGTGAACATGTTTGGAGTGCGTAACCCATTACAACGTGATCAACCTTGTCTGGTGAGGTATTCGATTTCTCCAATGCTCCTTTTATCGCAATCGAGCCTAAATCTTGGGCGCTTACCGTTTTGAGAAGTCCGCCAGGTTTACCGTCACCGCGCTTTCCACCAACCCATTCACAAAATGGGGTACGTGCCCCTCCAATCAATACGACATCTTCAGCCATGATTCTCCGAATCCAATTCGGGTCAAGAAGGATGCGCCTTAACGCTTAGAGGTTTATCAGGGTCACAACAAGGCCACCGAGCGTTAAACACAATGGAATCATCATAACTTCAAACGATGATCGCATCCTCCCAAGATTTGCCAATTCCGTTCCTCGCTGAAGTGTTGCCTTAACTCCTGGAGCATCCTCACCAACAACCTCCAACAAGGTGTTTTGAAGCGTTCCATCGAGTCCTTCATTTTGAAGGTCTTCTTGAGGCCGACTTTTTGTCGTTCCAATAAGATAAACTGGATTGCCAATGCGGAGAGCGTAAACCGTCCAACGATGTTTGACGACGTTACCTCCAGTAAAAAGGCGGGCTGCAAATTCCATCCCGAGTTCTTTTTTGAGGGAGTCAGCATGGTTGGATTCCCAACGTTTGAGATATTGCCCCATATCCGTTCGCTTGAATGTTGTTGGTTTAACGAGAATTCCTCCGGTTCCATCATTCAGGATGAATGGTAATCCGCCACTGTCCTCTCGAATGGTTCTCCAGTACTCCCTCGTCTGCTTTTTCCCTTCGCTGTCGGTCGTCGTCTCGCGTATCTTGACTTCATACGACCAGTGGAAGTTGACACAGTTTGGAATGATTCTGTTTGGATGTCCGTCGACAACAACTCGAAGGACGCCTGACCTCGATGGTCGTACTTGGCCGACGAGTTCTGGATTGCCCACGGCAACTGAACGAACCAGACTGGTTGGCGTGTCTGCCATTTGCCGCTGCATCTTGTACCTAAAGTAGCCAATTATGGACCAAAGAGCACCCACTCCAAGTACCACATATGGTAAGAATGTGAGGTCTTCCTCAGGTGTTGAGTTCTCCACTGCATACCAAGCGCCGATGCAAAGACCTAGAACGAAGAGTAACATCATGATGCCATAGGTAGAGATTGTTGCTGGACGAGGTGTTCCAACATTCACTGGATGTTCAGGCAAGGGTGTTCCGTCTCCATGTGGCACGTATTGATTCTCATTCCATGTTGCAGGACCTGGTGCAGGAAGAATCCAATCGCTTGGGTCCGTTGGGGGTGTGGACGAGGGCCGTCCCCTCCACCATGAGTCGATTGAGAAGCCCTTCTCAAGTGCCTCTTTTTCCAAATCTTCTGGTTTCGGTGCCGCTTGGCGAACTTTGTGTAGATCAGCCTCGAGTGAACCATGTGAGCACAAGCCAACAAAGAGCAGGCCCACAAGTGATATTGCCGGGTTGGTAACAATTCCTGCGAGAATCAGGATTATACCAATGACCCAGCCAATCCAAAATTGCCAACGATATGGCAACGTAATTTGGAAAATTCCTCTGGCAAGATCCAGATCACTGATGTTCATAGAACATCATGCCAAACACTGGTTTATCGTTGTAACCCTTACTTATATCAGAACATTCGTGACAATTTCCGTTTGAACCAACACTAAACTATGCCATTAAATCCAGTTAACATTTGATAGACCGAAACGAAGGATACCACAAAAAAAACTATTCCAGCCAGTTCTCCGACAACCATTCTGTCTCCGTTTGAAAATTTATCATACGCCATATAAATTAGCCCAAACAACGAGACGGTTGAACCCACCAAAACAATAGGCATCAAGTACAGAATAGCAAGCCCATCTCCTGAACCAAAGATTGCAATTGCACTCAAACCGAAGTAACTTATGAGGATCAATAAACCGATGACAAAAATTCGTTTTCCTTTCTGATAAAGTTGAGTTCTTTGGATAGGGTTACTAACTTGAAATTCATGTTTACAATTTGGGCATCGAATGAAAGTAGCATCCTGAGGCCATTTTAAGTTAGTCTCGCAATCAGGACATGTTCCAAAGACGACATCCATGATGAGCCCCAGTTACTTCTGTTTTTATCCCTCGTCAGCGACACGTGTCATGGAGATTCAGCCCCACAATGAGGAATCATCCATCATAGCGTTGTTGACCATGAGCGGTATGGCAACGATAAGTCCACAAATTGCATTGCAGATGACCTGTCCACCGATTTGCGCTCCGTAATACAAGCTCTCACTCAGACCTGTTCCTTCCAAATCCACTGGAACGAATGCTGTTTGAAGCAATCCGAGAACCATGGAGATAACAATGAGAATCCAAGCAATTTGTATTCCAATCTTCTTCCTTTGGTTAATTTGAGTTCCACTAATGATGAAACCAATACCAAAGAGTATCCCGATTGCTGAGAATATGATAAGCATTAGCGATGCAGAAC
>JAKUNY010000097.1:0-1566 GCA_022451765.1 Candidatus Poseidoniaceae archaeon | reverse complement strand
CACCCGATAACGCATTCAATGCGCCGTATATGATGACAAAATTCCCGATTACTTTTGGTGCTGATGAGGGTTGTTGCATCAAAATCATCTGTTGTTGTGTTCCGTACATTTGTTGTGGTACCGCCATCGATTCAGGCTCGCCTGAAATCATGACCGAGGGTAAAGGTTCTTGTTGTGCGGATTCTACTTCTCCCCAGAAGTCTTCCTTTTCTTCCATGTATTACGCTGTGCTTGGGGATTTATGAATCATCGGTCTTCTTCAAGAAGGTCAACACCTTGGGTCGAAACGGAGGAGAGGTCATGACCAACGTGCTAGTTGTGTATAAGAAAAACTTTGAATCCATTCATGATGAAAGTTTGGAGCAACTCAAATCGATTCTTGAAGAAATGAAATCAAACCATCAACTCCGAATCGAATTAAGAGCAAGGGAGCGTGTTCGTCGTGCTGATTTCATTGGACGTGATTTGGTTATTGTTCTCGGTGGAGATGGAACACTCACGTCAATATCGCACAACATTGACGAAAATACACCCGTCATGGGTGTAAATTCTCATCCTGTGAGCGAAGACACAAATGGAAGTGTTGGATTCTACATGGATTCTACGCTCGAAACATTCGCAGAGGATTTTTCTGCTGCATTGAGTGGAACGGCCATAGAAAATAATCTTCCAAGGTTGCGAGCAATCATCGACTCAACATCGGGAAACCGATACACTACGGACCCAGCAATGAATGAACTTTTGATTGCAAATACACATCAGTATGCTCCAAGCAAGTACCATGTCCGAAGAGGTGAAAACGACACGACGCAACAAAGCAGTGGCTTGATATTTTCAACATGGCTTGGACAAGGTGCTTGGTTTTCCCACAGCTTGGACATGCAAACCCTGGAGAAGATTCGAGCATCGGTCAAGGAAGGCGATATTGACTCAAATTATTTTGTGTTAGCAAGAGATCTTGGTCATCACCAACGAAAAGAAGCGCCCTGGTCTTGGGTAGATTGGACCAATCTGCCAACTCAAATCCTCAGTGACATGCATCGAGGTTACGTCGTTCCTGATGGCTGGGACGAAGTTCACTTCAATCGTGGTGCCTCGATAACCGTGGATTTGAATGCACCAAAACTCCGACTCCTTACCTTTCGTCAATCGATGAAAGAGCGACTGTTGGATTCAATTCGGAAGTGATTCGTTGAATCCCAAGCAGCCTGTTCTGGGGGTTGACATCGGAGGGTCTTCAATCAAATTTTGCCTCCTCGATACCAACCGCATTGTTGCTCATTCTACGAAAGAATACGTTAATGGAAAAACTCCTGACGCGATTCAAAACATCATCTCGGAGGTGATCGGCGATTGGAATCACATCGGAGGTATAGTAATTGGATTCCCAGGTCTTGTCGAGGAAGGCACGATTGTCGACGCACCCAATCTTGATTCAAAGTGGGAGGGCTACGATTTTTCAGCACAATTTGCTGGAAAAACAGGTGGCAGAGTTCTCATTAGCAACGATGCCGATGCTGCAGCCTTAGCAATGGCACAGGAAACAGAACGATGGGAAGTCGAAAA
>JAKUNY010000096.1 GCA_022451765.1 Candidatus Poseidoniaceae archaeon | reverse complement strand
CACTCACGATTACTACCCAGAACTTGAAGCAATGCGTACGCAGCCTGCTGACGTTCATGTTCATGACACGAACGAATTCACGGACGATCGGGGCTACACGGACGGAATCGTGCCTGCTGCTGCATGGCTGGATTGGCAAATCTTCCAACCTGCCCGAGAGCAAATCATTGATTTCAGCGATGCAAACAATCACCAAGACCCTGAACAGGGGAGCAACGCTGCCGGTACAACCGCTACAATTTCTGGCGAAGAAGGGTACAGTGATTCTGGATCGTTCACCGTTTCCGGCAAATACACGGACGAAGCACTTCCAACCGATGTCACATGCGAGTACCGAGCCAGTGAGCGGAAAATCGATGGCGTCAACACAGCGACAATGCTTTCCAGCACCATGAGCGTCACCGATAGTTCAGGCAAGGTACTGGCGTCGTTCACTGGCTGTGAAGGAGCAGAAATCAATCTCCTTCCTGGCACCTACAACTACGAATTCACGCTCGTCCCAACCGGTGCACTGGCCCAGAACGCCTCCATCACAACAGAAACAACTTTCGCAGTTCGCACGTACCAACCACTTCTCTTGTGGGACGATAACTCAGGCGCCCACTCCGGAAAGGTTGTTGATTTGACCAACACCACTTTAATGGCCATGGTTACAAACAGTGGTGGAGACTACGGTGTTACTGAGAACCCATCCTACCACGTCAATCCGAAAGCACTCGATGCCAAACTGACCTACGCCATGTTCATACCCTGTCTGACCTTTGGTGCAGTTGTTATCGTCTTGCTGCGCTCCATGGCTCGGGGGTATGAGTTTGAGATGAACAAGTGTTACGGCTGCGATCTTTGCGATGATGCATGCCCTGTACGACTCTTCAACGGCGGAGACAAACTCAACATCATCTACAACTCCTGGAACAACGAGGACGATGGTGTTCCGTTGTACTCCTGTTTGACCTGTACAGCATGCACCAACGCATGTCCTCAATTGGTTAACTACGATTCTTATGTCGATATTCGTCGAAGTCTCATCGTTGGCGGACCTACCGCAGAGATCCCACACACAGTTCTCCAAGCAGTTCTCGCAGCTGAAGCCGAAGAAGCCTCTAACGAAGACTTCATTCCTGTCGAAGAATACCCAATCTCCTCAAACGTTGGCTATTACCCTGGATGCGTTGACTACCGCGCTCAAGAAATGGTCTTCTCCCATGTCACCGCAGGCGAGATGAACCTTGGAGATTCGACCACTGCTGCCTTTACGCTCTTTGAAGAGATGGGGCACGATGTTTCTTATCTTGGACGTGACTTCCTCAAATGCTGTGGTCACGACCAAAAGTGGCAAGGACTTACCGAAGTCTTTGACAAACTCAAGGCATACAATCAGAAGAAAATCGAAGCATCCGGCATTGACACACTGGTTTCGTCCTGTGCAGAGTGTTTCAGAACGTTTGCACGCGATTATGAGCTCGATGGCGTCAAGGTTATGCACACGACCGAATATCTCATCGAGAACGGCTTTGACATGCAACTGTCAACCGATGCTACCACGGTCACATACCACGACCCATGTCGTCTTGGCCGACAAATGGGCATCTACGATGAGCCGCGTGAACTCATCAACGCTGTTGAGGGTGTCGATCTTGTTGAGATGGAACACCACGGTGAGGATGCGATGTGCTGTGGTGTATCGAGCATGATGTCTTGCAACGAGAACGCCCGAGCACTCCGTGTCGCACGAATGGAAGAAATCAAGTCGACTGGAGCAGATACAATGCTTACTTCTTGCCCAAAGTGTGTTTCTCACTTTGAATGTCTCAAGTTCGAAGGCGATGAGCGCTACGAAGACATCGAGATTCTCGACGTTGTTTCCTTCCTCGCTCGTGAAGTCAATGCGAAGAAGAGTGAGCTACCGGCGCCTGCTCAAACAGAAGTCGAAGCTTGAACTCACTCTTGTGGTGGCCCTTCTTCTTCCATACCTACGATTTCGTAGTTTGATGGGAAAAGAGCGATGAGCACACCACCGATGAGACTGATGAGGCCCCACATGAATTCTTGTTGAACGAAGAGAAGTTCTAGTCCTATCACACAGAGAACAAGACCTCCGATGTTGGAAGTCCACACAAGCGTCTTGAATGTACCAAGTGATACGCCCGTTGTCCCTTCCTTTCGATAGGGTCCAAATTCTCCACCAAATCGTTGTGCTGTTGGCTGTTTACCTTTCTTTGACAATTCAATCACCTCATCGGTCAATCATGCTGATTGCGTCGGTTGGGCACGCAAGAACGCAGAGTCGACATCCTGTGCATGCATCACGGATTATCTTCGCTTTTTGATTGCTTTCAACATTGATCAGCGGGCTGCGCATGGCAACCTTGTAAATTTCAATGGCATCATCGTCGCAAACGATGGTACACTGGTCACAACCAATGCACAACTCTTCTTTCACGAAGGCCACTGCGGATTCTCCCCCTTTGAGCGAAGCGTGTTGAACACCACGCTGGCGATTCAGACTTGTGCGGATACGCTTCGCCTCTTCGTCGCGGCGACGTTTCAGCTCATCCGAGGACGTCATGGTTCACCTCAGCAATGGGTTGCCCTTCAAACTTGGCAACGCTCAAATTAACAAGTAAGTCTCCAAAACAATAGAACGCACCAACGAGAAGAGGTGGATTCCAAGCCGTTAATCCAGTCCATGGGACATTGGCAGCCCATTCCCAGTTTTCGAGATACGTGCCCCACAATTCCATGAACAAAGCGAGCCAAACCATCGATGCATAGAGCCGTGGTTCTGGGCCATACATGGTGAATCCAAGCGTTAGAAGGATAAGGAAAACCGCTGAAGTATCGGTCCCTTGAATCGCACCATAGACAACCAAAGGAACAAGCAGAAGGACAAGAGGCATTGGTGAGCCTTCAGGAAGACGCTTTGCAACTCGACGTCCGAGATCGAACAAAAAGTAGTGACCTACTGGAACAAACAGTGGCATGAAGCCGCGTTGGTATTCATAAATGAGCCAAACCTCGCTAAAGAACAGTTCCATTGGTGTTGCGAAGGCCAAAACCGCCAACATCTCGATACGTTCTTTTTTGTTCGTTACCCAAAAGATGTACGAAAAAATACCAATGCACCAAATGTCTACAGGCCATTGTGCATACTCTGCTGAAATGAAGAGGCCAATTGCAATCGTTAGGACATACAGTACCTCACGTCGCATGTGTTCGCTAAGGGTTCAATGTTTAAATCAAGCACTTCAGAATTTCACAGAGCAGCGGACTCAAGCCCCATTGCCAACATCGACAATTCCGACAACAAAGCATGCCAATTATGTGCATGCGTCATGAAGGATGGATCTTCTTCTGAGGTGATAAATTGAGCACTTGGTGAATTGAGATTGCCCATCTCATCCTTTTTTGGGTTGATTCTGTAGAACCATGATGAAGCATCGCCGTCAACAAGGTAGACAACGGGTTCAACGGGAGAACCAGAATCTGTTTTCATGAGGGTTGGCACCCCTTCTTGGATCAAGAAATCTTCCGTATCGGAACTCCCTTTTCCATACATGAGTTTCTTCATCTTCCGGTTCGAAAGATTGAGTAACTGTTCACCTGATGTTACAATCATGATGCCTAATCCATAGGTTCCACGGTTGTTTTTGATGTATGCAACCGGTTTTTGGTCAATTCCTAACGCAGCATATCGCTCCTCAAGCGTTGCAAGGAAAACATCGACATCGCTAGCAAGTTGAATCCGACACGTTTCCTTCTCCAAACACTTCTCTTCCGATACAAATGAATCGCAAATAAGATGCCATGGATCAATACCAATTATTTCGCTGATTTCTTCAACAAGAGGGCGGAGGTAATCAAAATGCTGAGATTTCTTCCTTCGATACCATCCCATCTGAGGACTAGGGAGCACCCGTTTTGCAGTTAACCCCTCCAAGCCTCCATCTGTGAGATCATTGTTTAACAGGATGAAATCAGGTTGCTCACCTTGAATGAGAAGAACATCCTCAACAACATCAACTTGGTCCAGCGGTAGCGGGCCATGTATTCCATTTAGCGAATCGATGCCATCGAGCTCAGGGTTACCAACAGTGCATCGATAACCCGCTCGTTCAACCAGTTGGCAAAGCGTTCGCAAGTTCTCGACATAACCTTGGTTCCGAGTGTGCGACTCTGGATAAATATGGACCCATTTGCAGCCGGGTTGATGGCGTTCAATGTGTGCAGCTATTCGTTCTGTAAGGTTAGGTAAATCCGATTCTGAGGTGTTGTTAAATCCAGCAGGAAATTGGTTCGCATCGACAACAGCAATTTTCCATCCTGCATCTCTAATGTCGACACTTCCGTAGATTGGAACATCGATTTCCGATCGTTTTTTGTTCATCCAAGCAATGATTTCATCTCGCTTCTCATCGAGGATATCGCTCAAATCATGGACAAACGTCATCAGATGACCTCCGCAAGTAGTTCGTCAATCGAGCGATGATGTTGAGGCCTGTCGTAATCGATGAGATGAAGCGACTCAAACAAACCTAGACCCAATGCAATTTCAGGTTGGTGGCGAAGAAGAGGTTCGCAGAAAGCCCATCGTGAGGATATTTCTTGAATCTGTGCTGAATATTCCTGCAAACAACTGCTCAGGAGCGTTGGCGAGGTTGCAGTGCCTGCAGGTAGTTTTTTTCGTTCGACCACACTGTTTGGAAGTGAAGTAAGCGAAGCTGCTTTTCGGAGTGCTTTCTTTTCCAAACCGTTTGTAGGCAAGCGTTGATTCATTGGAAGTTGGAGCGCGTCTTTACGATGCGAGCGCCCTAGGAAGGGGACTCGAACTTCCAAGGAATGAGCCATTGAGTGACGATCCACGAGACGGAGTTGGAAATTGCTAAGTTGGCCGTGATCAAGCTCAAACTGCAACGTATCCTGCAACGACGCCAAATGCGTTTGAGGACGGTGATCACCAACCCACCATCGCTCATCATGAACATCAAGTTCAGCCTTCGCAAATTGTTGTGCAAACGGATGATTCAACATTGCTAATCGATTCTCAAGTTCTTTTTTGTGTTCATTCAGACGAACATAGCGTGGATAACCGGCGTGAATTTCGTCCGCCCCTTGACCACATAGGCCGACGCGTACAAACCGAGACATGGTTTTGAACAATGGTTGGAAAAACAAAACGGATACGTCAAGATCTTCACCATGCCATGACAAGGAGGGGAGGTGCTTGCCGAAGGAATCTTCCTCCATGATTGATTGATGATGATTCAGGTCCAAGGAGGATGCTACAAGTTCTGCAGCAACCCAATCGGGGTTGTCTTCGCTCTCTGCAACTGTCCAGCATTCTGGTGTTGGCCGATTGTAACGCAGGGCTGCATCGTTGGCTACTGCTGCAACAAGCGATGAGTCAAGACCTCCTGAAAGAACGATACCAACGGGAACATCTGCCATCAGACGTTGACCTACGCTGTCTACAAAACCATCAAGAAGACTTTGAGCACCGAGAGTTTCATCGTATTGTCCGGAGGGCATCATCTTGGGTTCTGAAAACCGATATGAATCGGTGAGTGTGGGTTGTCCCTCTTCGAGAGACCACACCTCAACGCAACCTGGACGAACTTGATGGACATCGAGAAACAGGGTTGTAGCATCGAGAGGATACTCCCAAACAAGACGCGCCATGAGTGCTTGCTCATCGAGTTTTGGTTCAAACACGGGGTGGGCACGGAGTCCTTTGACTTCGCTTGAAAAAAGCA
>JAKUNY010000095.1 GCA_022451765.1 Candidatus Poseidoniaceae archaeon | reverse complement strand
CGACAGCGTTTATGGCGTTCACAATAGCTGCAATTGTTCCTTCAGATGGTGATGCACTCATCGACGTTTCATGTGAAGACGATACAGGTGCATTGTTGAGTAAAGTTGACGTTCTTGCAGGTTCAACAAATGCTTGTGAAGCGCTTCAGAACCGTTATGCTCCAATGCTCGGAATGGTCGCTGCCATCGGTTGGGCTGGGCCTCGTGGAAAGAAGGTTATCGACGATTTAAGCGATGATTTCTTGGATGGATTGAAAGATTGATTCAGGAACATGTGTTCAAATACTGAACTCTTTTTCTAACATCATGCGAAGATTGCTGTGTTTGGCTATCATTCTCTGTCTTCTCCAAGGAAATCTTGGCCTTGAAACGGAGCAAGAAACAGAAACACACGTTGTAACTGTTGACAGCACCAATCTTCGATTTACACCTTCAACACTGACCATCAATGAGGGCGATACACTCCGGTTCGTATGGGGTGGTCAAGCCCTACCCCACAATTCAGTTGAAGAGAACGGTGTGTTTGATTCAGGTGATCCAGAACGTGCTGTTGATTATGGTCACGTTTTCGATTACGACTCTGCAGGAACGTACAACTTTTTCTGCGAACCTCATGAATCGGTAGGAATGCTTGGCTCTGTAACCGTCCTCGATGTTGAAGCCCCGATGGATGATCAACAAAACAACTCAGCGAACATGTCCTCAGGCCAGTCAATGGAGGCTGCCATGAACTGGGAGCCTGTTTATGCCGTTGGATTGATTATCTTGTTCTCAGCAGCAACATGGCGTGCTCGCATCTACGATTGATCGAGAACTGCGTCAACGGGTTTCAACTCTGATGCTTTGATGATGGTCATGTCCCCTGACATATCTCTCCAAGGGTCTTCTCCACGCACAAATTCCCTTAATGTGGTTCGACCTTTGGCCACGTCTCGAACAGTGTGCTCTGCGACAAGAATGCTCGGAAGGAGGAAAGAACTTGTCACGAATGCGAAGATGATCAGCAAACACATCAGCATGAAGAAGTTCTCTAAACCGGGGAACGCTGCTAGGAAACCTGCAGAAATTCCAGCCACCGTCGTAATTGTTGTTTCAAAAATAGTCTGACCAGTTTCTTCGATTGCGTGGGCAATTCCTTTGGAATTTTCTCCTTCTTCCTGTATTCGATGCATAACGTGAATCGCATCATCGACTCCAATTCCAAACACAATGGTTCCAATCATTGCTGTGAAGATGTTGACATTGACGTCACCGCTTTGCATCAGAAGAGGTTGCCACAGAATAACCACTGCGACTGGAACCATGGTTATGATTCCTAAGCGAATCGAACGGAAAACGAGTGCCAATACAACCGTGAGGATGAGCATTGTCAGGATGGTCGTTCGTGATTGAGTATCGTGGATCCCCTCATTGATGTCGAGGGATACCGGCAGACCCCCGGTCAATTTTGAGGTTCGAGTCTGTTGAAGTTCAGGTGGTTCGGATAAGATTTCATCGATTTCATCTCGAAGGTCGGATGCAATGTTGAGGTTCATGTACGGTTGGTCAACGTAAACGATCGCCTTGGTTTCTTGCTGGTTCAGGAGCATCGAGCGTACTTCGAGTGAAAGCGTATCAAAAGCAACGTTGACCATGTCTCTTCGCAGTCCTTCTCGTCCACTTGGCCCACTCGCCTCAAGAGCTATCCAAACATTGCATTCGATCGGATCGTTGCTCTCCCAACACTCATCATGAAGCAAATCCCACAATGAGCCCTCATAGAGCACAACGTCGTCTGTCAATTGGATGCTCACTGGTACGGCTTTCAGGAACGTGATGATGCTCGTCGTATCGGTGCTTTCAACATCATCGATGCGTTGTTCCAACCGATCAATGGCATCCATAACAGGAAGATCTCTGATGTTCGAAGTCTCGTTGTTGTTGAAGCGATTGGCTGCATCAAACACAAACATCGAGGTTTGCCCACTGTCGAATTGTTCGGAATATTGTGCAATCTTATCGAGGGATTCGATACCCTCAGGTGCTTCACTTGAACCAGTGATGGGTTCATTGAGTTCATCCAGATTTGCAACCCCGTAAACCGTGACGCTCGAACTAACGAGAAGTATGATGACGAAGTAGCGAATTGGAACCTTGCCAATGTTCTTCCACATGCCTGGATTGGTACGCTTGTGGAACCGGAGCATCCAAGCGAGTGCTGGAACAAGAATGATTGAAAATACGAGCGTCGATAAAATCCCAACAACCAGTGTGAGTCCAACCGAGCGAATCGGTGCGATGTTCACGATGCTCGGTGCGATAAGAACTGAAAATCCAACCATGGTTGTTAGGGCTGAAAGGAAGACAGCAACGCCAGTTGAACCTGCCATGGTTGTAACGCATCGGATGTAGAACTCTTTGTCCCAGAGGTCTGGCTGTTGGAGTGGTTCTTTCCCTTGTCGCTTGCGCGTTGTATTTTCTTCAATGATTCGTTCGATTTCCTTTCGCCGCACTTCCTCGATGCGGTTGACCATGTGTAAAGCATAATCGACACCCAATCCAATCAAAATTGGGAAGGTTGCGACAATCATCGGCGTGAGTGTCCACTTGAGTACGACCGATGCTCCGAAGGTGACGCCAAGAGCGAGGAGAATTGGTGTGCCAGTAATGATGACCACCTTTGCGGACCGATGCAAGAATGATATGATAAGAATAGTGAACAGAATCGAATAAGGCAACATTTTGACGAGGTCATCATAAATGGCATCAGAAACATCTTCCAAGGTCTTTGTGAGTCCTGTAACCGTCATATCCGTCGATTGAGAATCCATTGGTCGGTTGTCAATGATGTCATCAAAATGGTCCAACAACCGGTCCAATTCCCCCCACTGATCTGGAACATCGGCACGCATGCCAACAATGATTGCAGTGGTGTCCCAAACACCATCACCATCCATGTCATTTGTTGGGTCCCCGTCACCATCGCTGTCGACCGACAAATCGTTGTCGTTGGTATCCATGATGATGTCTTCAAAAGAGCCACTTGAATTCTGAATGATTTGGTCAATTCTTTGCTGGTCTGGAATCGCATAACGTCCTCCGCCGGGGAGACTCTCGCAATCAAGGTCAACAGGCAAACGTGTGTTGACGCCATGAACGCACATCGATTGGTTAAATCGACCGTCAGCCGAGTTGATTTCCTTCATGATTTGAGCAGGTGAAATAACCCACAAAACTCCATCAATTTCCCCGTAGTCTTGCTTATTGTGGTCCATTCCACGACCTGTGAAGGAACCTCCAACGTTGTCATCATCGCCCTCGACCCAACTAATTTCTCGAAGAATGGCCTCATCAGTGATGTTATCTCCTAAACCTCCACCTAAACGAGCATTGTCTGTTTGGATATAAATGACAGCAATATCGGTTGACCATTCCTCTCTCACTTCCAAAAGCAGGTCCGTTGATTCAGCACCGTCTGGAAGGAAGATTTCGACGTCGTCTTCAATTTGCGATTGGAAATCAAGACCACGTTGGCCGAGGAAGGCTGCGATTACAATTAGGAGAATAATAAAAACTGCTGGTGATGCAAGAACCGTTCTGTACAACTGTTCTGTTCGCTTACGGGCATAGGAGTTGAATTCTCCTTGCCATTTTTCGATTTGTTCTCGAGCGGGTTCCGTGGTCTTCCGGAAACTCTCGAAAATTGCAGAGAGTTGTCCTGCCATGGTCGAACCAACCGTGTTCAATTGATGAACAATGCGACGATATGGGCTCAATCAAGGCCGAATTCACGCACCAACAAAATACGCAGGAATCCACGAACGGTCTGAAGAATAAATCCAGTCGCTATCAACGCCAATCCAAGAACGCCAATCCATACAGCTGTCAATCCTTGACCGAGTACGTTATCGAATTGTGTGGTAAATTCTTGAGCGGTGTTCATGCCCATGGCAGCTCCTGTTGCAAGCAGGCCGAGACCTGGTAGGCCGAGCGTTAACAGCGGCTTCTTTTGTGAGAGCGAAAGGAGTGCCCATGAAAGGACCGTAAATCCATGAGAGATGGCGGTAAAGTTGGATCCTTTTGGTACATCGTAGCGAATAACGGTTGGGACTTCTTGAATTGTAAGTTGCTTTTCTTTTGCATCTTCAAGCATCTCGAGGGATAATTCCATGCCGTCTGCATCAAATCGTAGGCGATCGATGGCTTTTCGAGAGAATGCTCGAAAACCTGATTGTGTATCCTTGATGTCAAGATCGCTTGTGAGGTTGCTCGCTGCTGTAATGACTTTAATTCCAAGACGTCGATAAGCAGGCATGTCGTTGCCTTCTCCACCTTCTACGAAACGAGAACCAATCGTAAAGTCGGCCTCTTCATCGAGAATTGGCTGGATGAGTTTGGGAATATCTTTTGTATCGTGCTGACCATCCGAGTCGAGAACGACGAGAACGTCTGTATCGCTGTCTCTTGTTGTCTTGAACAGCGTCTTGAGTGCGGCTCCGTATCCTTGATTTCCACGATGACGGATCACCGTTGCACCACAGGCTTCTGCAATACGTGCACTTGAATCTGAGGACCCGTCATCGATACAAATGACCTCGTCGACGTGTCGAAGAGCCATTGTAACAACTGTGCCTATGGTTTCTTCCTCGTTGTACATGGGCATGCCTGCAACGATTCGAGGAGCCTCACACCCAGTCTCCATGCTATGAACTCGATTGTGGATGATATATAGTAGTAATCCAAATATTATGTCTCAATATGTGAATGGAGCATTGTTCAACCTGAATTGACTAATGCTCGGCTTCATGATCGTTTTCGAGCATGAATTACGACATTGAAGTGATTCATCTTGAATCAGTCAAGAAGTTGCGAGACCGTCGTCACAGCTCGCTCTCCAGCGATGACTCGCTGGAGTGCTGCCATCGAAACAACAAGAGGGACATAGGATTCCCCATCACTTGTTTCATAGGTTTCGCAGTCTGCGAACGATGCGGTGTTGATGGACAACTTGATCGCTCCGCCAGCATTGCTGCGGCGAACGTATCCTACCAACATGGTTCGGCTTTCTTCGGTTTGCTTCGTCTCGGTTTTCTTGGTTTTACTCATGTTCAACACATCCCCTCACTTGGTGAGGTAAGGCGAACATTTTCGTCAATGATTATCAAACAATCGAGTCCATGGAATTTGGATAAAAAAAGGCCCCTCACCAGGCCTGAGCCTGATGAGGGGCGGATGCTCTGAACGACGTTGTTCGGAGCTTACGTACCCTTATGCAAAACGGAAAACGTTTCAACCAAGTCTTGCTTTCATCTCGGCAAGCATGTCCGATGGAAGTGGCACATAGCCGACATCAGCAACTTGGTCCATACCTTCTTCTGAGAATCCATACTCAAAGAAGTCTCGAACGAGATCCCAATCGTTGTTGTTCACGTTCATGTAGATGTAGCGTGACAATGGTGCATAGGATCCATCTGCAACTGTGCTCGATTCTGGTGCAACTGCGTTTCCAGCATCCTGAACACCGTGGGTGTCGTTGTTGGCAATCGCAGCAACGGACAACTCGTTGGCGTTCTCTTCGTAGTATGCGAAACCAAAGTAGCCGATAGCATACTCATCACCGGTTAGGCCGTTGACGATTTGGTTGTCATCAGCAGAGTTCTGGTAGCCACGAGCTGTGTCAAACCCTTCTGAGACTGGGTCTGCATCTGCGAAGCATTTCTTACAGAACACTTGTTCGCCGAAGTATTCGTAGGTTCCAGAATCGGAGTCAGCTCCCCAGAGTTTGAATTCCTGGTCTGGGCAAGCACTGGAGTTGT
>JAKUNY010000094.1 GCA_022451765.1 Candidatus Poseidoniaceae archaeon | reverse complement strand
ACAACGTCACGAATAGCATACTCGATGTTGAGTGAGCGCTGCGCTGCGTTGATTTCTTGCAAAAGTATCACCATCACAGTTGAGCGAAATCGGTACCACCCATTTCGCATACACGCTTGAATTCATTCTCTTGTACCGGCTGAATCGAGAGACGTTGCCCCTTACGAATCAACAACATGTCTGAAAGTGCCTCTTCTTCACGGACTGCATTGAGCGGAACGATGGAACCGAGTTCGCATATAGGTTCGATGTCGACCATGAACCAACGAGGGTTATCGGGCGTCGATTTTTCATCAAAATATTTCGACGATGAATCCCAGGAGGTGAAGTCGCCGTAGCCCTCGCGACAGACTTTAGCGATACCTGCTACGTGAGGTGGTTTGCAATTCGAGTGGTAGTAGAGTATGAGATCACCATTCTTCATTTCATCGCGCATCATGTTTCTGGCCTGATAATTGCGTACACCATCCCAGTGTGTCTTTCCATCGGCGACCAATTGCGAATATGGATAAACATCGAGCTCCGACTTCATCAACCAGTACTTGACCATGCTTGATGATGGGTGTGTAGGTCTTATCCCTTTGCTTGTCTTCACCACGCTTCTTTGTTCTTCGATTCTACAACAAGAACTGCTTCCAAGACGTCGGGATCGTCAGGTTTCATTTTACCAAGACCGAGTCGCCTCGACATTCTTGATGGACCACCAACCACGCCGATTCCAAATTTTTCCAGTGTAACAAAGATTGCAGGAAGCAAAAACAGTGCGCTCGCAGCAGCGACCCATAACAAAATGAGGATGACAGTAACGAATGGCTTAATCTCTGGAATAGGGATCTGATACGCTGTGAACATTCCGAGGGATGTGACGACAGCGGCCTCAAACAACGACATTCCTGTTCCAACGGCTGCGGAACGTATTGCATCTATTCCGCCACCAAGTTCACGAATACGGTTTGCAATGTGAATTGAGAAGTCAACGCCAACGCCGACCAGAATGGAACCAATCATAACCGTAACAAGGGACAAAGGCACATCCATCTGCCACATTACAAGCCATTGCAATGCAACCGTTGCAATGACAGGAGATGTGGTCAGGAGTGAATATCGAATATCTCTGAATACAACCGCCAGCACAATCAATGTGAGAATGATCGCAAAACCGAGAGAGGTCCACTGGGAATCAACAATCAATTTGTTGACCTCTATTGCTGTAGCGGCAACTCCTGTGAGTTTTTCTGCCCGTTCTTGATGTGTGCCTTGGAATCCTTCTGAATACTCGTTGATTTGCTCGACCGCAATCGCAGTGTCTGCAACTGGAATAAACGGCATATCGATGTAGATTAATGTCCGGTCGTAATCTGAATTGATGAAAATTTCACGCATCTCTTTTGTCAGTGAGGAATAAAAAACATCCAAGAGGAAAATTTGGCTCTGTGGTGAACCCGGCAATCCGAACTCCTCGGGCGGTGTTAGCAAATCCCAGAATGTAGCACCTTGGGTTACTTGTTGATCCAGCAGTACTTCGAATGTATCTCGAACATCCTCAGGGAGAACATCGTAGCCTGGCAGTTCTTGTATCTGCGTGAGTATCGGTTGACCAGAGAGTGTTGGCGCAAGCCCCGTGGCCTTCATGAGGAACACCACGGATACCGCTGAAGCATTCTCAATGGTGTTGAGATTTCGTTCCAAACCATCAATGATTTTCAGATTCTGTGCAGGATCATCGTTCGTGGGATAGTTGGCCGTAACATCGCCAGATACGTTAGCGTGGACCAAAACCATTCCAATTTGACCTGCGTTAAACTCCCGACTGTATTGCTTCATTTTAATGACCGGTTGTTCACCTTCGGGCGCCATTCCAAGCAAGTCAATGTTTTCCTCAACGTTGGCTTGGCCCAAAGTTTCTGAAACCAGAACAAGAATCAGGAAGAAACCGATGACGCTTGTGTTGCGTTTAACGGGTACGTCGACTGCTGCATCAAAGACTTTGAGCGGAGGATGTTTTGGCTTCCGCAAATCGAGAATAAGCGTTAGATTTGGCACCATGAACATCGTCAAAATGTACACAACGACGATTCCTCCTGAGAGAGCTATTCCAACGGTTTTGATCGGAGCCATCGGCGTGAAAATGAGAGAAATGAATCCAATGACAGTTGTTACCGCTGACAAAAATACAGCTCTTCCTGTCGATTGCATGGAAGCCTGCATTTTCTCGCTCCGACTTCCTTCTTCCTCTGCATAACGGTTGGTGATGTGGAGACCGTAAGATACACCCAATGCGAGAAGAATCGGTCCAACGATAATGACCGTCATTGTCACCTCATAATTTGATGCACCTATGATACCAAGTGTCCAAAACACTGCACACAGGGTCGGTAGGCCAGCAATGATAACGACTTTCATACCTTGAATCGGCCGGATTCCAGAGATTCCGGCTTGCAGCAAGTCCGAGTGGAAAACGAACAATCCAATCGCAACGAGGACGACTGCCATTGGGAAAATCTCCCAGAACAAGCGGAAGGAAAATTCGGTAACGGAGTTTGTAATTGGGACAGGACCTGTAAGTGTCATTTTGAGGCCGAGATCTTCCCACGTACACCGGTCACCGTTTGCAGGGTTCCCGTTCTGGTCAAATTCACAGGGGCGCAGTTCGGTGGAAATATTGTCCAAGCGCTTTTGCGTTGCTTCAATGATGTCTTTGGCTTCGACCGTATCGACAACAGCAACTGCCATGATCGCTCGATCGAGTTTCAGATCTTCTCCACCGAGACATCCGTTGTCATCGGCTCCATCCACGCCGGCTTGGCCACTGCATGCATTCGTATTTCGTGCTAATTTGTCAAGACCGGGTGTTGGTGAACCATCGTTTTCGTACATTTCTCCAACGATGAGATCAATCGTGGTCTGTGATGGAATCTCATATCCACCAGCAAACTGATCATCCCCTGCTGCAAGGGCTGTATTGACGCTTGCAGCAAAATTCTCGCAAACTTCCTGGAAGGATGGACACTGACGACCGAGTTCAGTAATGAAAGCATCTCTGACCCGAGGCAGACTGGAGTTTATTTCCTTGAGGACCGTTGAGATGGATAAAATGTAGATGACATCATCGCTTTCGTTGTCTGAAATGTAAGGATTTATGCTCTTTTCTACGTAACTAATTTCTTGGAGAATTCGTTGATCGGTGATATTATTTTTGTCGGATTCAATGTAAATAACCATTACATTGGTTGTCCAGTCTTCATCCACCCTCCCAATCAATTCTTTGACTTCGCTTCCGTCGGGGAGGTAAACTTCCATGTCACCGTTTACATTGAGAGCAGGCTCATTTGGGTCGTCATCAAACTGTGTGTCGTCAAGGAACCCAGAAGTGGTAACGAAGTAGAATGTTATCATCAAAAACAAAGCAACGGTTGCAATCGGAAATCGAGATATTACACCGGTCGCTCCGGATTTTTGCCACTCCCGTTTCAATCTTTTTGGAGCATCGAGGACTGCATCAACGGCTTTCTTTGCGTCGAATTCTCTTACGCGTGCTGAGATGTCAACGGAAGCAACACGTACCTTGTTCCGGCTGTAATCCGCAATCGCCTGAATACGGCCAACCTCTTCCCCATCTGGAGGTGAAGTTTGGTCTTGGACGTCATCCGACATGCTGGAACCCACCTGACCCTCGAGCCCTTCATTCAAAGAATTGCCGTCGACTTGTGAGGGAACCGTTGAAAAACCAACGCTCACAGGAAGCACTGGACCCCCCCGGTGACAGGGGGAAGGGCCGGTGTTAACCATGGGAACGCCTCGACTTCCAGACAAACGATGGTCGATTGACCTCGAAAAGAAAATTCAAGAAGAACATTATGCGGATAAATCAGCCTATCAAAACCGCTACGGTTTCAAACCAGAGAGCGGTAAAGAGCTGTTTGTTATCGACACTCCACCGCCCTACCCTTCAGGTACGTGGCACATTGGTGCCGTCGCACAATATTCGATGATTGATGTATTGGCTCGTTCGCAACGCCTCCTCGGGAAAGAGGTCTATTTTCCGTGGGGTGTCGACCGGAACGGAATCAACATCGAATTCACGGTTGAAAAAAATACCAAACGGAAAATGAAAACATATGATCGAGAAGAATTCTTGGACCTCTGTCGAGAAACAATCGAAGCCTTTACTCAAGCAATGAGGAAAACAGCGGCGAGAGTTGGATTATCCTGTGATTTTGCAGCGGAATATTTGACCGATGCTCCAGACTACCGCGCTGTTACACAAGCTATTTTCATTGAATTGTTCAAGAAAGGAGACATTGTAGAAGACTTGCGGCCCAACATCTACGACCCTGTCGAAGGCACCACCATCGCAGACGCTGAAGTTGAACGTATTGGACGGATGACCAAACTTGTCGATGGTCAATGGAGGACGGAAGACGGTGAAGAACTTGTTATCTCTACAACGCGTCCTGAAATGATTTGCGCTTGCGGTGTTGTTGTAGTTCATCCCGAAGACGCTCGCTATCAACACCTTGTTGGAAAGCGTGTTTTCCTGCCAATGCCCGTAGAAGGACGAAGCACCACGGTTGAAGTTCAAACCCACCCTTCTGTTAAATCCGCCTTTGGTAGTGGGGTTTTGATGGTTTGTTCCTTCGGTGATCAAAACGATGTTGCTATTTTCAGAGAAATGGGGCTTACGCCTTTCCAATCCATCGATCTTAACGGTTGCATGACTGCCATTGGTGGACCATTGGAAGGTTTGACCGTCCTCGAAGCCCGGGCGAAGGCAATTGAGATGCTGGACTCAGGTGGGAACATCGCTTCAATCGAAGAACGTCAACAAGAGATTCCCGTTTCAGAGCGTGGAAAAAACCCAGTTGAGATCATCTTATTGAAGGAGTGGTACGTTCGTCAAACCCATATTCAAGACAAAATGCTTGAACTTATTGAAGCGATTGAATTTCACCCGCCACGAAACCGACAGTTTTTGCTGGATTGGATGGAAAACATTAGCATTGACTGGCCGATTTCACGTCGTCGTTGGTACCACACTGAAATTCCTATTTGGTACTCAGAAGATGAAACACACATCATTGTCCCTCCGGCCGGAAAATACGTGCAACCATGGAAGGACACGCCTCCCGAAGGTTCGCGAGTTTTATGTCGAGACACTCGCGATGACGTTGGAATGTACTCCGAATTGGAATCAGAGATGGGGCAGATTCGTGGCGAGGAGAAGGTTTTCGATACATGGATGGATTCCTCGAACTCAAATCTATTCGTTAGTGGATATCTAAACCAACCGGACGTTTTTGACAAGGCATTCCCCACTGCGTTGCGGCCGCAAGGTAAGGAAATTGTTCGAACTTGGCTGTATTACACTTTGCTCAAATCCACGCTTCTGCTCGAAAAACCTGGGTTCAAACACGTCTGGATCGATGGACTTGGTATGGACCCGTGGGGGCGGAAGATGTCCAAGTCATTGGGCAATGGTATCGATGCAGACAGCGTACTGGAGTGTGGAGCAGGTGGCCGAACGGGTTCGTGGAAGGTACGTGGGCCTGATGGCTCTGTCAGCCTAAAGGCAAACAAGATTGGATCGGAATGTTTCCGTTTATGGAAAGCCTGCGAAGCTCAAGTTGGTGATGACTTCCACATTAACCCCGAGGAAATTGAATCCAAGTATTTCGGTGTCCTGACGAAAATATTCAACGTTGCTCGATTTGCAAGTCAGTTTGAATGCCCACAATCTTTAAGAACGACACCCTATCGTATTGTGGATGTATGGATTCAGTCAGAATTTTGTGCCATGATGACCTTCGTTTAAGATGCTTGTAACAAT
>JAKUNY010000093.1 GCA_022451765.1 Candidatus Poseidoniaceae archaeon | reverse complement strand
GCCTGCTCCCTCAAATGCTTGCCCAATATCGAAATTTTCACCGTCATCTGCTGCCGCAGCAATCCCCATTGTGATGGGGTTTGCACCCTCTTCAACACGGGCGATCATGTCAAATTTTTCAGCCATAGAGAGGTCTTCTCGGTGTCGAATGACATCTTTGATTTGGTTGAGGTCATGACCCGTAGAAGTAATCGGGCCCTGAACGGTCAAATCGTGGCCGCATGACAGGCAGAACTTAGCAGCAGCCTCAACACTCGACTCGCAAGTTGGGCAATAGACCCCTGCCATGATACTGAGATGGTCCAGCCTCTTTTCAACTCTTAGGGTCGAGAGGATGCTAATGTCAGGATTCTTGCTTGATTTGCAGGCAGGCGTCAAGCAGGTTCAGAATCGTTTCTTGATCAAGTTCGGGCAGAATCGGCGGCAATCTTGGCCCACGTTCCGTCCCCATGAGGCAGAGATACAGGGCTCTGTATGCATGACGCGGCGACAAATCGAGCGTTTTGGCAGTGCTGGAGATTGAGGTTTGGATGGACGCAGCCTCCCAGTTCGATAAACGAAGAGATTTGATGAGTTCAGGAAGCAGGCGAACGTTCTCTTCGCTCATTTGTGCCATTGCTTCGGAGCTTGGTTGTTCAAGAATTGCAATACGGAGTTCCTCTGGAAAGTGATTTGAGTGAACCCAAGTCCGCATACGATTAAGGCGATCAACCATGCTTTGGGGAATCGAACCGTCTATTCCGAGTGACTTCCATACATCTTCGTCTTTCGACTTGGTTTGAGCGAGCATTGCTAGGTGTCGGAAGGTGACGGAAGATGTTTCTTCTCTGGGCGAAATAAGCGAAAGTTCAAGTGCAGTTTTTGCGTCCTCAATGGCAACCAGTTGTCTTCTACTAAGGCCTTCTTTCTCTAGTTCTATAGAGAAATCACGTGATGTTGTTCTTTCAAACTCATCCGCTAAATTCACCAACCCCATGCCGGTATCAAACTCGATGGCTTTGTTTGGTTTGGTTGATGCTACAAGATATCGAAGGATTTCTGGGGGAACAAGAGAGAGTGCTTCCAGCGGTCCAATCGTGTTTCCGGATGAGGAGGACATAGCACCTTGACCGCGTAGGCTGATCCACTCATAGGTGAGGTCTACGGGAGCTTGTTGTGCAAACAATACAACGATTTCTTTGCCCGTGTCGTATGAACCACCCGCTGCACCGTGGTCTTTTCCGAATGGCTCCATTGTGACTCCAATCCATGCCCATTTTGCAGGCCAATCTATTCGCCAAGGGAGTTTTCCCTCGCCTTTGGTTACGTCGCTTTGTCCTTCGTTTCCTTCGGAATCTATCCAAGATACGATTGGGTTGTCCCAACCTGTGACACGAATTCCATCGATGGATCCGTTAGAATCAATTGGGTTCCATGGAAACCAATCAGGGGACAGTTCTCGACCAGACACTCGTTCAATGATTTCACGGATTTTGTCAGCATTGTTGCAAGCAATTTGTGAAGTTTCAGCGAATTGACCCGACGCATAGGCATCAAAATTATCGATAAATCGTGGATGAACATCAATCTGTTCCAGGGCTTTCTTGAAGGGTTCCAGAAAATGATCAGCGTACGAGACGCCCATGGCGAAACGTTGCATATCGGGGCAACCATTCGCATCTGGTGGCGGAATTTTTTTGAGTTGGTGACCAATGTATTTTGAATAAGAATCATCCAAAAAGGCATACACTTTACGCAAAGGATCTGCGCTGTCAACAATGAAGACAAATTCAGCATCCAAACCCGCCTTTCTTGCCGCTTTGGAGATCATGTCGCCAGTGAGGATTTCGCGAAGATGACCGATGTGGAACTCACCGCTCGGTGTAATTCCTGTCGAGACGATGTGTTTTGAGCCTCTTTCAGAAAGACGTTGAGCAACAACATCAGACCAATGCATTGGTTCACCTCAAACTGGAACGGCTCGAATCAAACCACGCAAAGGAACATCGTCGATTTCATTACGGACGGTTTTGTTAACAAGCACAAGTGCAAGTACAACCTCCCCACCGGCCGCACGCATAGCGGCAATCGTATTGCTCATCGTTACACCACTCGAAAGAACGTCATCGATGATGGCAACTTTCTTGCCACCTCCAACTTGTCCATATTTGTTCGAAAGAGCACCTGCGCCTGGTTCGCCGTCGACGTTTCGATGAATTGCTACCTCGACATCGAGAGCTTGGGCGACTTCGTGAGCAAACGCAATTCCATTAATTGAGATTCCAACAATGGTATCGATTTCTTCGACTTCCTCAAGAACGACATCAGCCATGATGTTACCAATGGCTGTGATTCTGGCAGGTCGGACGCCAATGGTCCTCCAGCCAACACGAACATCTGGAGGCCGTTCCGAGGTAGAGTCGGTAAGAAGCCATTGTATCGTGTCCTGAGAAAGGGACAACTCATCTGCAATTTGTTGTGAATTCAGGCCGTCTTTCCGCAGATTTTTAGCGATGGTTTTCAGCTCTTCAATACCCAGTGCCATGTTATCGTGCTGAGCGAACACACTGACCTCCATGAAGGCTTTGCATATTTTTCATCAAAGACTTGAAGAGAAAGAGTTGTTAGGCATCTTCATGAGCGACTTTGATTATGAGACGCTGCTCAATCGAGCACGCGACAATATCCCTGAGGATATTTCAGCTCGGGAACGTTGGCGATTGCCGGAACCACAAATCATGATCTAGGGTTCAAACACGATTTTACGGAACTTCACTGAAGTCGTAGGAATGATGGATCGAGACGACAATCACGTCTATCAATACATTTTGAATGAATTAGGAACATCAGGATCTCGTGATGGTCCTCGTGCTCGATTCAAGGGACGAATTCCGCCGAAGCGCCTCAAGAAAGCAATCGTAGGGTATGTGAACACATACATCAAATGCAGTCAATGCGGCGCTCCTGATACACACTTCATCAAGGAGGATCGAACAACGATGCTCAAGTGTCAGGCTTGTGGTGCTACTCGGCCTGTAAAACTGTAATTATTCATCAAAGTTCATCAACAAATCCGTATCCACGGTCCCGTTTTTGAGATGTTCAACAATTGAACCAACGTCGAGTTGAGGTTGGAGTCGATACCACGTTCCTTCAGGATACACAACGCATGCTATTCCATTCTCGCAAAAATCAAGACATCCTGATTTTTGGATTCGAATATCACGAAGTCCTTCCTCTCGAGCGGCCGCTTTGATGCGAGTGAGCAAATCCATACTTCCTCGATTCTTACACGACGGTCGAGTGGCTCCTTCTGGGCGTTCATGGCCACAGATGAACACATGTCGCCCGTATCCGGGAACGTCCCGTCCTTTGGGGTCAATGGGCATAATTAATCCTCAACTTCATTGATTGAGTTTGCAACATCGAAATCGAGTTCGGTTTCTTTTCCTTGGTCGTGTGTGGTTAGTTCCACAATCACATAACCCCAGCCGAAGTGGATGTCAGCATGATGATTTTTCGCCTCACAGATGATGCTTATTTTGTCGACAAGTGCTTTGGCTTCCAGAAAATTCTCAAATTTGAATTCACGCATCAAATGGTTTTCTTGAATTGACCATCCCTCAGGTACACTCATATCTTCATCCCCAAAGATGTGCATCGTCGTTTCCAGTTGTTTCCTTCTCGACTTTTTCGTGAAGTGTTGAACGGCGCTTCATGTCCTCTCGTTCAAATGCGAGGAGTTCTTTGTCGTCGATGTATGCAGGACGTGTGTGAGCAACCAATACGATTTGGACGATTGTGTCACGTGCAATAAATCGCTGAACTCCGTCCCCATCGAGAATCTCAAGGCTTGTCTTACCAGAAGAGATCAAACGACCTCGAACCCACGGGTCCACATCTGGAAGGAGGGCTCTTGCATCGATTAGAACCTCGATCAGGTCGTCCCTACGAAGTCCGTTTCTGCGTTCGAGAAGGTCTCCGTTGTGAACACCTTGGAGTTTGTTCAGTGAAGGTGAACCCAAATCGTTCCATAATCCAACAGCCCATTCTGGTAGGTCCGGCTTCTTCGACTTCTTCGCCATGTAGCGCTCTGGATGGCGACCCTACATAACCATGTGCAATTTCTTTTTAGGAGGTCTGAACGAGGTGAGGGGTTCTTGAAGGGTTGGCACTCCGCTTGAACTGGGGGTGACATGAAAGTCACGTGGAGGCAGTTGCCGACAGTTTTGTTCGAGGACGAAGTTCTCGACAAGGCATTTTCACGCGCTCGAAAGGCTGCGGACCGGGTTGACGACCACAATCGTGTTTTTCGAACCAGAAAACAAATGACTCGAATGGTCCAAACCGCAGCGGACATTATCCATACGATGTTGACCGAGACGGTGCAGACGTGGCCATCTCTCGATCAGTCACCACAGTTCGATGTGGCAATGATTGAAGCATGTGTTGGCACGGATGACTATCGCCACCACTTGTCGATGCTCCAATGGGGCGCATCACAGGTTCAACGTATTGCCACACAGAACAACCGAAAGATTGTACGAACCGCTCGAATTGAATTAATGCACGAGGCACGACGTGAAGCTTACGGTCGTATTGGATCAATCATGGGTCGAGTTGGTCCCTCGCTGAAGTGGTTGAATGAGTCCCGAGAGATTCTCAAGGTGCTTCCGCAGATTGATAATACGCTCCCTGTGATCGTTGTGTGTGGCGCTCCGAATGTGGGGAAGTCCGCTTTCATTCGTGCATTGTCCTCGGGAAATATGGAAGTAAATCACTATCCATTTACAACGAAACAGATACACATAGGTCACTTTCATCATCGACGTTTGCAACATCAAATGGTGGATACCCCTGGTTTACTTGATCGCCCCATGGATGAACGCAATTCAATCGAGTTGCAAGCAATTGCAGCGTTGGAACACGTTGGAAGTTTGGTTCTATTTCTGATCGACAAAACAGAAACCTGTGGCATGTCTTGGGAAGACCAAATGAGTCTTTTAGAAGATGTTGAGCGACTCCTTCCAGGTACAGAATTGTTGGTCGTGAGTTCCAAAGCAGATGCATTAAAACCGCTCCCAGAGGATTGGGAATTGGTCAAAGAGGCCGAGGAAAGGTGGCGAAACAATGGAGCAAAAGGTGAACCGAAATTACCTCTCCTTCATGACGATGAAGGCCGTCCAACCATGAGTGCATTGGAAAATGTTGGTCTTGATGCGTTGCGTTTGGAAGTTGTTCGAAAGGTCAAAGCCTCACAGGTTGTAGATCCATTGACCCTCCCGGAGGGTTGGCATCGTTCCCGGTGATTTCACACTAGACGAGCAAGGACGGGAAGAATCGTCAAGAAGGCAAAAATGCCGAAGAAAATGAGCATCCAAACACGCATCCGCTCCTTGTTTTTCTCGTCTTTTTCGTACTTTTTGATGCAGTCTGCGTCTTTGCAAACTCGCTCCTCTGCTTTTGCGGATATATCAATCCCACAAACTCGGCAATGCTTGTGCGATGGGATGTGAGCCAATGCCTTGGAGCGCTTTGGCATGTTCTTGACTTTCTGCTTCACAGCTGACGCATCGACCATCAAATCACTCCGGATGTACCAAGGTTCCTTCAAACGGGCGTCCTTCCAATGCATCTTCAATTCGACGGATGTCACGTCCATCGAGAACACCAATTCTCAATCCACAGTCGACTGCCCAGTTGACTGCAATTGGATCTACGGCCGCGCTTTGACCAGGTCCAAGCGCTTCTTTACCGGTAATGTTCTGAAGTTCGACCAGGGTGAGTGTTTCGAAGGGTTCGGCATCCTCGTTGGTTCGGGGGTCCGCAGTGTAGCCGTGTGACACATTGGTTGCGATGCTGACATGCGCCGCCCCAGCATCCCTTGCCAAAGCAAC
>JAKUNY010000092.1 GCA_022451765.1 Candidatus Poseidoniaceae archaeon | reverse complement strand
ACTGGCAAGGAAGTGGCGGTCGAAGCCCAACGAATTTTGGATACAATCCAAGAGCATACAAACCATGGTTTCGAGCAGACTGTAATTCCTTGTGGTGGGCAGCATTATGTTGCCACTGGTGAGGAGTGGGCAGAAGGTTCCTTTGAGTTTTGTCGAGATGATGCAGATGCGATTTTTATGGGTGCAATCGGCTACCCAGGTGCACGACTTCCTAATGGTGATCTTGCGGGCGGCTCAGTTATCCTTGGAATGCGAAGTGGCTTGGATTTGTACGCAAACGTTCGTCCAATTCATCTCTTCGAAGGGGTTCCGCACAAAGTCCATGGACGATTCACAAACATCTGGGACCCTGATATGGTCGACATGGTCATTCTTCGTGAAAACACAGAGGGCCTCTATCATTCTCTTCTACACCGAAGTGCTCAGCGTGCGAAAGGATTGGAAGGTTATGAACCTCCAGAAATCAAATTTCCTGGCTTGCACGGTGAAGTCGCTTACGATCCGAGGCCAATATCCTCCCACGGCTCGGAGCGACTAATCAAGATGGGTTTTGAGATTTGCAATACTCGGAATGGGGCCCCCGTCGACGGTGTTTCTCGAGTTTCATGCATTGACAAAAGCAATGTCACACGTGGCTGTCAGCTTTTCCGTAGAACCTTTGATGCAGTTGCGGCTTCCCATGCGCATGTGGAAAAAGACTACGGTTACATCGATGCATTTACCCAGTGGTTAACACGAACGCCTGAATTTTACGATGTCGTTGTAACCTCAAACATGTTTGGGGACATTGCAACCGATCTTGCATCTGTCTTGCAAGGTGGAATGGGAATGGCCGCCTCTGGGAACATCGGTGATGATCACGCATTCTTTGAGCCAGTCCATGGCTCCGCCCCAAAGCACGCTGGGCAAAACAAGGTTAACCCAATTGCTAGCATTAATTCCGTTCAAATGATGTTGGATTGGCTTGCGCGTCGCTCGAACGATGACGATTTGCTAAGTGTATCCAAAATCCTCGATCAAAGTGTTGCTGAGCACCTCAAAGACGGTTCTTCCTTGACATACGATCTGGGTGGGACTGCTTCTTGTACGGATGTTGGAATCTCAATTGCAAATCGTCTTGCGGTCCATCTGAAGGAACGTTAATTCGGTTGAGGTTCCAACCATACTCATGCGTATCACAACTACGTTAGACGTCTCAGCGAAGCGGAAGGACTGAAATCAAGCAGTCCTTCGACTGTCCATGGGGGAGGTCCAGATTGTAGAGAAGGGCGGCCGCCCCTCAGCCCCGCTTCGCATTGCGGTTTTCTTTTCGGGCTCTGGAACCGGAATGAATGCACTCCTCATTCATCAGAGTCGAGATGAATGCATCCACCGAACAGTTGTTTGCTTTACAGACAAAGAGAACGCTGGGGGTATCGAATATGCCGAACAACACAAGGTTCCAGTTGTTGTAGAAACTGTGGACTTCAATTTGCCAAAAGAGGACAGGCGCCTTGAACATGAATCGCGAATACGAGATAAGTTGGATGAGTTTGATGTTGATCTTATCGTTTTGTCCGGGTACATGCGCTTGCTATCTGCAGATTTTGTTGAGAGGTACTATCCTAAGATCATTAACATACACCCCTCTTTGCTCCCTGCCTTCCCTGGGGCTGATGCGCATACGAAGGTATTGGCTTCTGGTGTTCGAGTAAGTGGTTGTACGGTGCATGTTGTTGATTCAGGCATGGATTCAGGCCCAATTCTTGCTCAACGCCGTGTTCCTGTTTTTGATTCTGATACACGGACTCTTCTCTCGAAAAGAATCCAAGTTGAAGAACACCAGATGTATCCAGAAATTATTGATCTGATTTGCTCAGGTCATCGATTTGGTCTGGATGATTAAAATTCTCCAATCGATTGCCAAGTGAACTCAGATTGTTGCGCTCCAAGCCTGAGAACAAATCACCTAAGCTCATTGCTTTAGGAAGGTTGGGTTGCACAGGTATGCGTGTTAGGGTAAACTGTTCCTTCGATTCGCTGTCAAGAGGGACGCCTGGTGACTGAGCGAGAATCGTTGCAAGTGCGGCATCATCAAGCCTGTACATGTCGCATGGGAAGAGCTGCACCTCTTCATCATGTTCCGCAACAAATGCGTAAATGACCTCCCCAAGCGATTTCGCATAGGACGGGTCGAACCAACAATTGGAATCAAAATGATGCGCTCGTTCCCGACTCCCACATGCGATAAGGACTCTGCATCCTAAGGCTTCAAGTTTCTTGGATAGAATGTTGGTTGAATCGTAAAGCAATGCTTTGTCTTGACCCATTCGAGTGCTCTTTCCTCCAGCGAGAATTAAACACAGAAGCGACATGGTATTCACACGAGTTCGTCCAATGCAGACATCGCTTGTTCCAACTCATCGAGTAAGTCTCTTACTCGGTCGAGAAGGGCCTGTCGTTCTCGACTGGAGCGTGCTTGCGGCAACCATTCGAGGAGGCGACGAACATCTCTCGCATCACGCTCAACGGTCCATGTTAGAACTTGTTCAAGGACAGGGTCTTCCGTTGGTAGAAAGCGCTCTGCCATGATAATAGGAAGAGTCTGAGGCACATCAAGATACTCGTTCGATAAGTCGGTTGCGAATCCGTTCAAACAATTCCCCGCCTTGCGGTGTACCGTGAAGGAGCGTTGTATGAGATTTTGCTCGAGATTCATCAAGTGAAAGCATGAGAACCATCAATTGAGCCCATACTTCGCTTTGGGCTGCGGCGTCGCGAATCCAAGCATCGCTAGGTAGTTGACGACCACCTCGCAGGAATTCCTCTGCGGTCTCAAGAAAGACTTCTACGGAAACACGGTCCTGAATCAATTGGAGAAACACGGTCCAGCCGCTTTCCCCAAGTTCGTCATCGGACATATTCGCTAGAAGGAGTCCAGCCAGTTTGAGATCCTCTCGGCCACCGCGTTTCCAAATCTTCGGGATGAACTTTGCAATCTTCAATCGGTCTTTTTCGTTCGTGAGCATCCATGAGGCAATGCGCCTCATTTCAGGATCAGGGGTGCCGATATGAAACGAATAATGCCCAGACTGAGCAAGGCGGTCAGTCATTGACTTCGTCATCATGCCTGGTACACCGTAAGTGTACGCTTCACGGAGCATGGACAATCGCTTACTGCGTCGATTGGGAAAGGAATCAAATCCATCAAGATAGTCATCGAGTGAGGTCGCTTTCATCGCGTTTCACCGTTGTTCTTTTTCCGAACGTTGTCGAATAAAGTTGTTACAACTCGCACTGAATCTCGAAGAGTGTTTAGGGTTTTTTCAACAACATTTGGGTCTTCAAATCGCTCCTTCACCATGTCTCTTAATTCTCGTTCGACGAGATTGTGTTCCTCATCGTCGATTGAAAATATTTCTCGAAGGTGCGCCATGACTCTAAACTCGTCCTTGGAAAGTGATGCATTGATGATAGCTACCTCGAAGACTGTTTTGTAAACCTCATGCTGCTCTTCAGGCGTGAGAATATCTCCTTCTTCTGTTTCCACATTGTCCATGATTGCTTGGTAGATCTCTGCAGGTTGGTGCGAATCGAGATTGAGACAAGACGAGAGTCGGATAATGAGTCGCTTCTCCTCACGCGTGAGTACGCCATCGAGTAACATGACCTCGATTGTACTGCGAAATGCAGCGAGACGGTGCACTGATTCGGCGGACACGAACCGACGTAAGGAGAACTTCTTCTTGAACCCACGCGATGATTTCATCAATTTTTCAGGTTTTATTCGGTTGAGAACCAGCGAATCTAATTTTTTCCCTTCATTTGTCCACAGCATTCAAAAGGGAAAAGCCGCAGGGCCAACTGCTGAATCACATTCACTTGGTTGGACATTTTTGTCAAACCGTTGTACTGCATCCCCTAACGGGTTGATGCGCCGACTGTGAGGAGGCCGAAAGGAGGACTTTATTTGGGTCGAAAAAACAATTCAGGAAATAAACAAGGAAAAGCAATGAAGTACATGATTAAGGCTGATATTAAGGTCAACGGTACTGTACAACGAAAGGATATCATTGGGGCAATCATGGGCCAGACCGAAGGTCTGCTCGGCGATGACTTAGAACTTAGGAAGTTGCAACGAACTGCTCGTGTTGGTCACGTTGATGTCGAGATGGAAACAAAGGGTGGAAAGGTGCACGGAATGATTCTCATTCCAAGCAGCATGGACAATGTCGAAACGGCAATCATCGGTTCCGCATTGGAAACCATCGATCGTATTGGTCCATGTCAAGCAAAGATTAGTGTTATTGAGATTTCAGATGTTCGCGCAACAAAGCGAACTGCTGTAGTCGATCGAGCGAAAGAGCTCCTGCTTGCGCTGGTAAACTCTGGGGAAGCCGCATCAAAGACTGTTGTGGAAGAAGTCCGCTCTGTTTTGACAGTCGGAACTGCAACCAATTTTCACGGTCTCACCTGCGGCCCAAATGTCCAAAGCTCGGATTCGCTCATTATTGTTGAAGGGCGAAACGATGTCATCAACCTGCTTAATTGTGGCGTAAAGAATGCAATCAGCGCTGACGGTGCTGGTAATATTAAGCAAGAGTTGGTTGATTTGGCAAATGCAAAGCAATCTGTTACCCTTGCTATTGATGGCGATCGTGGTGGCGAGATGTTGTTCCGACAACTGCATGCTATTCTCAAAGTGGACTTTGTTGCACAGGCACCTGTCGGTCAAGAATGGGAACTCCTACCTCAAAAGACAATCACGAAAACATTGTCGATGAAGGTCGATGCTTCGAAATTTGCGAAGACCATGAAGGCTCAAGACAAAGAAGACGAAGAAAAACACGGCGGTAGCAACGATGAGTGGGTCGAAGATATGTCTGAAGTCTATGAGTCTGAAATTGCTCCGGCTGAAATTCAAGAAATGTTCGATCACCAAGACGGTTTAGGGAAGAACAAAGCAATGTTCATTCTCTCTGATGGTACTGTAAGTGAAGAAATGGGAGCTGGCTCAATAGCCAAGTCGGCTGCTGGAACGGAAGGTGTACAGGCTCTCATTATCAACGGTCCAATCAGTGACCGGATTCAGGAAATCGCATCCGAGGCTTCGATATCGACCGTTGTTGGTACAAAACCTGGCAAAGGATTTGACGCCAAAAGCGACGCTAAATCTTGGTTCTCAGAAACGCATCGTTGATTCCGTTACGTTCATTTCATTGTTCAATTAAGGTGAATTCATGGCGAGTGAATCGGAATCCTCTTCTGAGCCTAATGAAGAAGGAATGATTGATGAACAAGATGATGATGAGCAAGTTGATTCGTTTGAAAGAATGGATGTGCTTGCTTTACCAATTCGGGCAAAACCGTTGTTTCATAACAACCGGGAAGAGGTTGAAGAATTCCCTCTTTCCGAATCAAAAGATGGGTTGAAATCAACATCGATTCTCGTTGGTGATGGTTTATTCAGAGTCGTAAAGACAACACTGCATCAAGACGGTGTGCCTCGTATCGATGTCCAGTTGGTCATGGACGCCGAAGTAACCAGTTTTCAGCACATCATCGAAAAGCCAAGCCCAATCGAAATGGGTTTGCCTGCCGGTTTAGCAGTGCTCGGGCTTGTTTTGATGGTAATTCAGAGTCTTAGCTCTATGTTTGTGGGACTTTCTTTGTTCTTGATTGGGGTTAAATTCCTTCCAACAAAGCTCGAACGGCACAAACTTATTTTTTCGTCGTGCGGGAATTCACACGAAGTAACGCTTCAGACATTCGGGGCATTCATGCCGAGCTTCCGCGCTAGTATGGCGCTTATCGGTCCTGCAATGGCTGATTACATGAAGCAGGGGGTTCTTGATGCATCGGATGTGAACGATCTTCACGCCCAATTGCGCAAGCCACATG
>JAKUNY010000091.1 GCA_022451765.1 Candidatus Poseidoniaceae archaeon | reverse complement strand
AGCCTGGTCTGAAAATGTACTAATTATTTCATTAGAAGTACAACTTAGATGTTAGCAACGGACATGATGCCGGATGCAGCCATGAACCAGATACCTTCCATTGGATCTGAAAAGGCAAAGCATGCAAACCACAGCAACGAGAGCTGAATGGTTGTCCGTGTGGTTGCTACCTCTCCAAATTTCGAAGGGAAGGAGTGAATTCCTTGTTCAAGGTCACTTTCCACGTCCATGCGAGCGTAATTGATGTCAAATGCTGCAATCCACAAGGCCACACCGAGAGAAATAGGGAGGATTGTCGGAGCCCAAAGTGAACTGTCGGTAATCACTGCCCATCCGTGCATGTCGGCTGCAACAGCGACCCATGCACCCGCAGGGGCGAGACCGAGGCAGAGGCCGAGCCAAAAATGGCATGCCCAGGTGAACCTCTTCATGTATGGATACGCTACAAATGCCACAACTGGAAGCCACGCCATCATCAAAGCGACCTCATTGAGCAACCCAGCACTGACAAGAAGCATAATCAGGAAGACAGCAGACAGAATCCAAGCGGTCTGCATCTTCATTGTGCCAGATGCGAGGTGCCTTCCCTCTGTGCGAGGATTTGCAGCATCAATGTCTCGATCAATGATCCGATTGAGTGTCATCGCTAATCCCCGGGCACCTACGGCTGCGATGAGAATCCACAACAAATCGATGCCAACGTCAGCATCAATCTGCTCAATTGCGAGAATATAGCCAATGAGGACAAAAGGGAGAGAAAACAACGTGTGTTCGATTTTCACGAACTCAGCGATTTGCTTTACGTTCATACCTTCACCTGAATTCCAAGTGCGGAGGCCATTGGTATTTGTCAAGTTCGGGATGTTTGCGGACCGCTTCCAATGTTTCATCGGAATGCATGGTGACAGCAGGCCATCGACGCACACCGTGTTCGCTTGATGGAATTGGCGTGGTAGCATCCCAGCACATTCGCTCCTTCTCGTCATCAAAGGTCAATCCTCGATCGACATCAAACCGAGAGGTGAGCTGCCAAAGCAGACGGCGACGTGCCTTTTCACAATGCAAATCAAGATCGTCATTGGTGATGAAAAGCCAACGCAAGGACGAAGAAGAATCCAATTGCCAAATTTGATTTTTCAATTGGTCTAATTTTTCCCGACGTGCAGATTCCGCAGCATCGTTCGATTCGTCCGAACCTGTTCTAGGAGACGGTGATGATGGAACGTTGGTCGTAACCACAAGCATGCTGCTTCGAAGCATTCGAGCATCGGTCACATCCTTGATGCCGAGGACGTCTTCAATTCCCTCAAACGCCGGTGCTGGCTCAAGTCCTTGACGCCATGCGGGAACCTTCTGCTTGAATGAACCTTCAAGTGGATCATTGGAGGAACGAGGGTCGGCTGCTGCAAGCGTGGTTGCATCGATGAGGAGTTTTGAATGGACATTTTCGTATGGGCTTGCTGCTTCAAGAGAATCAGCAACCATACCGTCGAGTACAATCACGTCGGTTGCAATGTGTACGTTCTGATTCATTGCATCAAGCAAAGCTTCGAGATCTTTCGGGTCTTGGTCAGGGTCGATGACAATCATGCTCTTGAGAAACATCATTTGGCCAGCACCGAACAAGCCGAGTGCTGTTTTACGACCTTGACGTGGATAGCGTTGTTTGGATGAAACGATGGCGAGATTGTGAAACCCGGTTTCGAGTGGAAGATGTACACCGATGACATCTCGATGCTGGAAACGAAGGACCGGTGAAAATTGGCGACCTATGGCTTCCCCGAGATACCCATCTTCCATGGGTGGAAGCCCAACGATTGTGGCGGGCAGCATAGCATCCTTGCGGTGGGTAATGGCCGTGACGTGAAGGACAGGATACTGCCCGGTCAGTGAATAAAAGCCAAAGTGGTCTCCAAAGGGCCCCTCAGTACGTGTCTCTCCTGGTATGCAGTATCCCTCGATGACAATATCTGCTTCAGCAGGAACCATGATGTCTTGGCTAACCGCTTTGGTGATACGCAAAGAACGACGACCTAAGATTCCAGCAAACTGATATTCGCTAAGATTGTCTGGTAGAGGTGCAATTGCAGAGAAGATAAGTTCGGGAGGTCCTCCGATGCAGATGGCAACAGGCATCCGTTCTCCGCTCGCAGCAGCGTGGTCAGCAGCATGCTTGTGGATTTGCCAATGCAATCCAATGTTCTTTGCATCGAAGACTTGTGCACGATACATGCCGAGATTGTGCTCTCCTGAAGAAGGGTCTTTGGTTACGACCAACGGAAGCGTTACGAAGTGCCCTCCATCCATAGGCCACGTTTTCGGAATGGGTATTTTCGTCAGATCTGGATCCTTCATGCGAACTTGTTGACAAGGGGCCGCAAACCGCTTTTTTCGAGGCGGCATTGCAAATGCATCACGGGCGAGCGGGAGTGCTTTCCATGGCATTTTGACAAACGTACCAATGTCTGGCTTCATCATTGCAGTCATGCGATCACCGACTTCTGTTTCGTGTGAAGCACCCAGCGCCTCCAACGTTCGCTGATGACTTCCGAACAGGTTCATAACCAGGGGCATTGGCGAAATCGAACCGTCGGCGAGACGTGGTTGTTCAAAGACAACAGCAGGTCCATCGTTCTTGACAAGAAGGTCTGCAATTGCGCCAGCTTCGTAAACGACATCAACCGGTCGTTTGATATGCAGCACCTCGCCTTTCTTCTCGAGATGCTTCAGAAATCGCCGTAGACGTACCCAAGCCACAACCTTCCGACAGGCCATTTACCTTTGAATCGTCGCATTTGCTCATAAGCAAATGCTCATCGGTTTGCCTACAGATTTTCTGAGATCATCGGATTGTTAGTACCAGCTGAAAATAGTGAAGATAATTAGCGTATTCCACCGCGTAAGTGTCCTGATGCGGCATATCCTTTTTCACCAACAGGGGTTGCAGATCTTGATGTTTTCATTAGGTAGATTCCTAGAGGAATGCATACAAGTGGTATCACTGGGCCCATTGGACTAATTTCATCATGCATGAGGAAGTCAACAAACATCAAAACGAGGAGTCCTGCACCTACCCAAAGGATTATGATGCCGAAAACATACCTCAAATCCACGTCTTTCTTGTCGACCTGTATCTGCATCATATTCACCAGTAATGCAGCTATTCTTCCTCAACCAACGTCTTTTTGTCAGGTTGCATAAGCAGGAGCCCTAGACAAATTGCAGAAACGATGGCTATGGCTATGGCAATCAGCTAGGTTGTCGATTCTGCTCCCGAGTCTTGGTTTTGTGTCACTGACTGTGCATCTTCATCGTGTGTGTGGTTGCCATCGAGGTGGACGTCTTCGTTGATGGTAACGCTTCCGTAAAGCGTTTCAGTTACGCTTCCATTAATGGATTTCATGTAGGAAACATTCCACAAGCCGATGGAAGCGTTACCGTTGAACGTAAATTCAAATCGGTTCTTGCAGTTCTCATCAATCAATGTTCCATTTTCGTCCAATGCACACTCGTAGATGAGTGTTGGAGAACGTGCACTTGCACCGTCTTTTGACAATTCAACAACGAGGCTCATGTTTTCCGTTGAATCTTTCATCCAGAACCAGACAGAATCACCGACCTTGAGTGCGTCTTCTGGAACATCAGCAGGCTGCGGTCCCTCATCGTTCACGATAACGGTGTAAATTACCAACTCGTGGGCTGCCACTGGTGCTGCAAGGAGCAACAGACCGATGGCGATTGCAAGAGAACGCATATTCCACTCCATGTGCACCGAGAATAAATACAATACGCAAGATACTTGTGGGCCCGACATGGACACCCGAATGATTGCTATTGGAATCTTTGGAATTCTATTTGCATCGTCAATTACAGTGCTTCTCACAGGCGTGAGCGAAGAATCCCAATCAAGCGAATCAGGGGTCGTTTTCGTAGCCGGTGATCCGCTGTTTCAAGGAGAAGGTCACGACCATATGAACGCCAGTCAACACCAAGCCGGGACCGATAACATCGAGCAACTCGCGTTCACTCCACTGACAACTCCAGGGAACGCTGAAGTTTCCGTTGCTCGTTCACCTGATGGTCGCGTTTACACCTATCAGGCTGGTTGGAACGACATGCACATCGTCGACGTAACAAATGCGTCCGATCCACAGGTCATGGGCGTTTACAACGATCCGAACACACAAGTTCTCGACGTCAAATATTTGGAGTACAATGGAAACGAATACGTCATTCTTCAGAACCAGCTCGTCGATTCAGGCTACGCTGACCCGAACGTCGGTGAGTGGGGCGATCCTGCTCAGGTGTCGGTTGTCCTCGTAGATGTTACAGACAAAACAAACCCAACCTATGTTGATTCATGGTACGATGTCGACCATCCAAGCGGTCCACACAATCTCTACCCACACATGATTGACGGTGAATGGTACATTTTCGTAGCAAACCCAGATTACGAGCAATGCGACTCTGCTTTGGGTGAAGCATGCGGTGGCGTAACCATTGCTCACCTCAACCTCCAAGGCAGTGCCGCTCGAACGCTTCCAGGCATCCCAGGATCCGGTATTGGCCACACCATCATCAAGGTCGGAGAGTACGAAGTCGCGTGGGAAACAACCCGTGGCGGTTGGATTTACATTCACGACATGACCGTGCAACTATGGCCCGGTGAAGACACCGAAGATCCGCGATACGGTCGAACCTTCATCTACGGATCGTATTGGGAAGCAGGTCTACGAATTGGTGATGTAACGGACGTTCCACACCCTGTCAACTCACCTGCTCAATACACGACCATGGCCACGCTTTGCAAAGCTGGTCAAGGCAACCCAGTCATGTGCCGATGGCGAGCACCTGAAGTTGGCTCTTGGATGGACTTCCTCGATCTTGATGATGACGGACAACCTGACAGCGGTACAACAGGAAACGAAAATGGTGGCCGTGTTTCTTACATCCATTACGCCGAACCATTTCCAACGATGCTCGATGTTTCCCATCTTGGGTTGGGCGATGAGCCACGTCATTACGTGACTGCCGCAGTCGAATGCCTCGACCTCTACGAGGGAACTGGCATCGTCTATTTCCTCGACACAACCGGCTATTCAACAGAGAACGGGAATTTCAAGTTTGAAATTAGCATGGTTCGAGACTGGGAAATTCCTTACGCAACCGACCATTGTTTCGGTTCAAGTTGTGAACTCGACCCCAAAGCTGACGAATGGTTGTTGTTTAGCCCACACAACCTCGACAGTGGATATTTTGAAACCACGGAAGAAACCGATCAATCGCATGGCGGTAATTGGGATGGACGGTTGTACATCTCGCACTATCACGCAGGCGTTTGGATTGTTGACGTTGAAACACTCATCTCTCCAACGGCTACCGATCGAATCGAAATCCACGCGGAAGCAACTGTGGGGTATTACCTTCCAAGAGGTCACTTAGACGGAACTCCACTCGACAGTGCATTCTATGACTTTGGATGGGTCCCATTCCTGTGGGCGGTGGAATTCCATGAAGGACGAATCTACGCATCGTGCATCTCCACTGGACTCTACATTCTTCAGCTGGACATTGACGAACCGTACATTGGTATGCCTGTTTGAAACGCTGATTTGGTTATGCAATGAATGCAAAGTAACCGACAGCGAGAACAAGGCCGATGCCGATGACTCCTAGAAGAACGTACAACACATCTCTCTTTGCGTTGTCGTTGTGGCCATTCCAGATTTCGGAAAAACCACAATCTTTGCACTGGTAGATGCTTCCAAGCAAGTAGTTTTGAAAGCCTCCAAGATTATTGATCTTGACATTTTTGGAACCGCACTTTGGGCAAACACCAGTGTTTTTCATGAACTTCGGATGTGAAAGAAGTGTATGAATAACACGGTTGAAATCCGTTCG
>JAKUNY010000090.1 GCA_022451765.1 Candidatus Poseidoniaceae archaeon | reverse complement strand
TTGCTACAGTTTCAACAGTGCATCCTACAACGTGGTTGCCAATTGTGCTGGATACCTCAGTACAGGTGGTAGCCGTGACCTCTCTGACGGTAACGGTGGGACATACAAGGAGTATGGATACTATGCTGCTACCCCTGGAGACTTGTCTGGAAAGACCATCATGATGGACATTCCATTCTTCTACTTTGATGACGGCGATCAGCACAACTGGAACAACACCCTTGTTCTTGTTACTGGTTCCTACAGTCAGTATGACACACAACGCTGGTATGCTGCAAGTGGAAACAATGCTCCAGAATTGTACCTCCACGATTCGGAAGTTTACGGACTCGGTACCAACACCAACACTGGTCAACAAACCGGTCTTGAGTTGGGTTACATTTACGATTCAATGGACATCTCGATTAAGGATTCAACTCTGAACCCAGTAGCAACCATTACCAGTGGAATGGCCTATGCCTCCACCTGGAGCAGCTACGACTACGTGTCTGAGTGGCTAAGGATGGAAAACGTAACCGTTTCACACTACAAGGGATACACCCCACTAAACAACGAAATTCAAAACACTGACATCTGTGTCCGATTGACCGGTTCAGATGGATCGTACATCAAGGACAGTACCTTCAACAACTGTGGTACAAGTATCTACATGACACGAAGTCCGTATGCATATGGACACAATACAAATGAATATGGTGCTGACAACCTCACCATCCAAGGAAACGAATTCCTCGATGGTGGAGAGATAGCCGACATTTACATTGGCTCAAATGCGTACGTGGATGACCTTACCGTAACAGGCAACTGGTTCAACAGTACATCTGCTGAAGAAGGATTCCAAGCCTACGCTGGTAACAACAAACGGTTCACTGTAACTGACAATTACTTCAACGGCCCACAAACAGCGATTCAGATGATCGGAATTAACGATTACACAATCGACAACAACGAAATTATTGGAACCGCAGAGTCCGGTGAATCCGGTATCGAAACTGATGGTGGATACGGTGTTATCTCCAACAACTCATTGTTGGACGCTGACGGCGGAATCCGCATGGACGATGCGACAAGCCCACCGGCACCATCGACCTCGCTGTGCGCCATCGCATCGAACGCGTACCGAACTTCAACCAGCTGTACCTTCACGGTCCCATCTGGTGTGACGGCTTACTTCGATCTCGAAACGGACAGCTGGGGCTATGAAATCGGAATTGTAATCACCAAACCTGATGGCACAACAGACACTTGGGCCGCTGGATCATTCGGATCGAATCAGATCTATGCACGGTTAGCGTCTTACAGCGTGGCTGGTCAATACACTCTCGCTGTTAGTGACACATTCGGTGACGGCGGTGCGAACATTGCTGTTTACTACGGTACCTCTACAGGAGGATACGCAGGACCAGTTGTTGAGAACAACACAATCAGCCTCAGTGCTGGCCGTGTTGCACCAAATGCAGTTGGATTCGACTTCAACGATTGTGACAAAGTGACAATCCAGAGCAGAGAAAACACTGTGACCATAGGTGACAACGCAATGGTCCTCGACGGTTGTGGTGTTGTAGACGTTGATTCAACCTTCGTCGGAACAGGTGCCGCCTCCAGTATTGGTGTCTCCTCGCTTAACTCGGGCGATGACATCGAATTTGATGGTACCTCAGTCGCAGGATACGCTTACGGTGTCTCCATCGATTCTGCTACCTTGCTCCTCTATGGAGACGCAGACATCGCAGGAACAACGGCTGGTGTATACGCAGACAGCGCAACGGTCACTGCAATTGGTGCATCCGTTGACGGTGGTACAACCGGTACAGGTCTCTACATGGTCGACGGTGACTACTCGTGGATTTACCCACTCGACGCTGCAGGAAACGTTGGTGTCTATGCTGAAAACACTGAGTTCCGATGGGACGGCGGTACTTCAACAGCGACAACAGCACTCCATGCTGTTGAGTCCGTTGGATCTGTTGAGAACCTGACTTGGTCGGATTCGACCACGCAAATCAATGCAGGCTCGAACGCCTACGTTACCAGCATTGGTAACACGCTCGATGCCTCTAAGATTAGCATCGTCTCGTCCGCAACCATCGATGAAGCGAACTTGTTCAGCCTTGATGCAACGCACCTCGAAGGGGCTGCATCCGCCGTTGGTATGACCTTGGTCTCAACCGACGGAACCCGTGCTGCATACGTATCGCCTTCGTTCCAGCCAGACATTATGGCTGTGGATGGTGACGACTCAGATTGGATTGGTAACACACCATTGAACCCATCCGATGACGCTATGCCAGGATTGGTCTCCGGAGACGGTACCAACGACTTCTACGTCACATACAGTGAGGGCGATGCGCTCTACATCGCTATGACTGGTGAAGATTTGACCAACAACGACCTCTTGATTTACCTTGACGTCGTTGCTGGCGGTTCCAACACTGGATACAACCTCAACGGTGCACACACACTACCGGTTCAAGCAGACTTCCTCTTCTGGGCTACAAGCGACTCCAACATGGACCTCTACTCCAATGGATTCCTTGGATGGGGCGCAAGCTCCCTGTCCACAGATGCTGTCGACGCTGACTTGGGAACAACAACCGCTAATTTCTTCGAAATCGCTATCCCATTCAGCCGACTTGGTGGAACACCTGATGAAGTGAACATTGTTGCAGTCGTCCAAGACGGACAAGCCAACATCCAAACTGTTCACCCAACTCAGACCGTAACGACCGGTGTCCAAACACTTGCTGAGTACATCTCTCTTGAGACAACACACGGCGACTTGGAAACAGGAAGCATCAGCGATGAAGTACTTGTCTACCGTACCTACAAGGGTAGCACCACCGCAGGACCTGCAAAGGACTACGATGTGATGATCAAGACAAAGGCAGACTGTTCATATGACTGGGCGACTGTTGACGCTGTTTCGATGGCGACCAACCAAGAGCTCACCGTCGACATCAAGCGAGCATGTCCTGAAATTCAGGCTGCTCTCGCAGATGATGCAATTGACGAAGACAGTGAAGCATACGTCATCTCCTTGACCGACCTCGCTGACGATGTCCAAGATGAAGAGGCAACTCTCACATGGACCGTAACAGAAGGAACAACCGTTGCACACAGCAATGTATTGGTCGAATGGAACCAGAACGGTCAGACCGTTACCATCACACCGCTCACTGATCAGTTTGGTACTGTTGAGTTCGAGTTCATTGTTACAGACAGCCACGGCTTGACGGACACAAAGAACATGACCTTGACTGTCAACAACATCAACGACAAGCCAGATATCTGTAACAAAGAGCGTGCTGATTGTATGCCAGTCTTCGTCGATGACGGATCTTACACGAACATCGTTCCTGAAGGATTCGGCAGTGTATCCAAGTTCCTTGGAGACATCTCGAACGCAAGCAAGTCGTACATCCGTGATATGGACAACGAGCAGAGCCCTGTTCGACAAGTCTACACTTGGGGTGCATCCGTACCAACCGATTGTATCGCATTCGGCGTATCGGTCACCAACAATGAGTTGACGATCACAGAGAACACCGCTAACGAACTCGGTGGAACCTGTACGGTCACACTCACCCTCGCCGATGACGGTGCAGAAAACCAAGACGCAGACCCATACACGGTTGACTTCTCAGTCAGTCCAGTGAACGACGCTCCAGTCGTCCTCGACTGGGACGTTACGTCCGGTGCAGTTGTTACTGCGGCAAACGGATCTACTCCAGTAGCTCCATGGTCCATCAGCCTCATGGAAGATGACACCAACGCAAACAACCTGACATACGATCTGTCTGCAGTCAAGTACGACGTTGACCACAACGCTGCTGACTTGACATGGACCGTTGAATCAACCGACCAATGTACCTACGAGAACTACTTCAGTACAGAGATTGTTGGAGACAACCTTGTGTTCACACTCGTACCTGATGCAACAACCACTGCAAACGCTTGGGAAATTGACTACTTGAACAACAACGGTATCCATCAGATTGGACCAAGTGGATCGGACTTCTGTCAAATCCGCCTTGTCCTCAAGGATACATTGACTGCACCTAGCTACGTACCTAACTACGACCAATCAGTCATGCCGATTGCCAACTACCAACAAGGTGTAGCAACGCAAGAGATTGGTGTTCGTGTTGAGAACGTACGAGAACTCGTCGCTGACTACTTCCTCGATGACGTCGTCGGATTCGACTTCCAAGGCATCAACAACGTCCTCACAGGCACATACGTACCTGTTGAGGTCGACGTCGGTGCTGGTGGCGATCAAGGCCCATACACCTACGACCACATGTTGGCTGTAACCTTCCACACAAGTGGAGGCCACGGTGAAGCTGAGAACGTCATGTACGTCACACCACCAGAATGGGGTCAGACCATTACAATCCAAGAGTACGTCTACATTGTCGACAACGGCAATGGTGAGACACCGTACATTTGGGTTGAGATGGATGTCCTCACCTGTCTCGATGAAGAGTGTGACATGTCGAAGGCGCCTGCACAGCGGTTCCAGACCGATGATCCAACATCCCACATCAACTACGGTGGCGGTGTTGTTGGTGACCAATGGTCCAAGCCTGGTGCATACGGTGATGATGGATTGAAGGAGTCGCAACGCCGACCACTTCTCCAAGACAGTGACTGGTGTAACAACGTCATGTTCTCCGAGGCTTCCGCTGTCGGAAGTGACGCTGGAATCCCAACCGCCTGTAACCACGTGAACAAGCCGTCTGAGGACTTCCTCAGCAGTGGAGACAAACTCCCATCCGTTGTTCAACTCGGTGGCGGAATTGGATCTGTTCCATCGTTCGCACCAAGTCTGGTCGTCGTAGCCCTCGCTGGTTTCTTCGTCACTGCACTCGCAATGGCAAGCCGCCGTGAAGAGGAAGACGGAGAAGAAGAGGATACCCGACGCATCGTTGAAGACGAAATGGCTGTCAGCCCAGTTATCGCTACCATCTTGATGGTTGCGATCACTGTCGTCCTTTCCGGTGTTATCTACGTCTGGGCCTCTTCTCTCGCAGAGACCGGTAAGTTGGGCGTTCCTCGAGTCACCTTTGACATCGAGAACATGGAACTTGGTACTGCAGATGGATACTGGGCAATCACAGTTGATCAAACCGAAGCTGAGTTGGCTACAGCGGCTGTTACCGTAACAGTTCTCTACACCAACACAGAGGGTGTTCGAACGTCATACGCAACATTGCTCTCAAACACGAGCAATGTCTATGGATTCAATCCAGCGAACAGCGATGCGTTTGTGACATTCGTTGACAAGGTTGAGGACCAAGGTAGCTTCAAGGAATCTACCTTCGGAATCGGTGACCAAATCTTCGTACGAACTCACGCCCCTGATGGTCAGTCGCTTACGGATGCAACAATCCGTATCACTTACCAACCAGGACCCGGCGAAGGGTCTGTCATTAAGACATACACCGACCTTGAGTTCAACAAGATCGTCTGAAGTTCAGTCACGACTGAGAACAGTTGATGGGCCGGTGGCCTCACAGCCGCCGGCCCAATCTTCTGGTGCCAATGCGAATGCTTTCAAGCAGGAATTGCTAGGGTAGGACATGGACAGCGTTTGCCGATGTGTTGTATTCGATTGCGATGGAGTCCTCGTTGACTCGGTAAGCTCCTGGAAAAGCCTGCACGAGGGATTTGGAACGGCCAACAGCAAGCATCTCTCGCGAGTTATTGCTGGTGAAATCTCCGATGTTGAATTCATGCGATCGGACATCGCCATGTGGAAAGCAATTCGACACCCCATTCATGAAGATGAACTGTTTCGAATGTATTCTGGAATAGGCTTGATGAAAGGCGCTCGTGAAACAGTGCAACAACTGCAGGATGCAGGCATCTATGTAGCAATTGTAAGTGCAGGAGTTGATCTCTTTGTTAGCAGCATAGCTGCTATGCTAAATGTTGACGATTGGATTGCAAATGGA
>JAKUNY010000009.1 GCA_022451765.1 Candidatus Poseidoniaceae archaeon | reverse complement strand
ATCAATTGCTGCATCAATTGCAGCATTTCGTGCATCTCTCAGGCGCTCCAAAACGATGGACCACGTATCATCGTGGCGCATCTGGATGAGGCGAGCATCAACCTCAACGGTTGCACCGCTAATGTCTATTTCTAAGTCACCAGCGGTCACAAAAATTCTCGACTGAACTACCATAGCAAACAATACATCGAAAGTTGCTCCCATTGATAATGTTTGTATAACCACCAGTCGTTGGCAAACTCTGGTTTGCCCCACATATAGACTCGAATTGTGCGTATAGTCATCGATTTGAAGTAGAAGTTTGTTTTGTCATAGACAAGGTGGCATTATGCAAGAATCACGGACGAACAAAAAAACGCTCATCCTTGTGGTGTTGTTTCTCACACCAATCTTCTTTGTTCCGCAATCGTTTGCAAGCGGTACGACCCAAGTCAATACATTTGCAGGGGGAGCGTCTTCGATTACGGTTGTTTCTGACGGAAACAATACCTCGACCGATCTGCAGATAGATCTCGAACGCAACGTTACCTTTCAAGATGCATCATTCGTTGTTGAAGGGCAATCTGCTGCAGATACAGCCGGAAGCGTGTGGATAAACAGCAGCTCAGGAGACACAATATGGACTTATTCTGGAGTCGGTTATGGTGATCTATCCCACCAGAACACGTTTCAGACTGGAGCGACGTTCGATACGGTTCAACTAAACAACAGCACGGGTATGCCTTCACCAATTCTGTTACCAAAGAATGCAACACTTCAATCAAGCCAGGCCAACATTACTTACTCACCAAACATTGATGCTCAATTTGTACAAGTTGGTGCGGTGATGCAGATGGAGCTCGGAGATTCCAATGGAGACAATCAAACAGATGCTTTTGTTTTCTCGACCCTGAATTCAACAACGGGAGTCAATACAGCATTCGCTGTTGTTGAAAGCAATCAGACTTCGATGCAATACAATCTGACCAACTGGACAGCAACTTGTGTCAATTCAAGCCAGATTCGAGTTGCTGATATGAACAACGATTCCCATGACGACGTAGTAACCTTCACGCCGGGAAGCGCAATCATGTGCATCCATGAATACAACACAACATCGATGAGTTACGATCCTTATTTCTCTGTGAACATTTCAGCCGGCCCTATTGACGTACAGCTTGCTGATATGGACGGGGATGGTGATCAAGATTTCGTTTCTATTCACGGTTATTTCGGCGGCGGATATGTGTCACTACATAGCTACAACGCTACCAACGGAGCGACAAAACTTACCAGCAACTTAGCAATCTACCGCTGGAATTTCTGGGAGGGTCAAACCAGTTTGCGGACCCTCCAAGTGGATGACTTCTTCAACCGAAATCAAACAATGATTATTGTTTCAGATGCCTGGAATGACGCCACTGAGGTAACGTACGATACAGGTACACAACAACTCAGTAACAACATCGAGAAGTTCCGCAATCTCACGGTCGACTCTGTTATGGGTGATCTGGATGGCGACGGCGATATTGATTTCTTAACACCGAAAGAAACAGACTCGGTGATTATTTTGAACAATGGAACCGGTTGGGAACAGGTTCCAATGTCCCATGTAATCGACACACTGAATGCAACCTTCGCTGACCACGATAACGACGGATCAATCTCGCTGATCACTCCGAATCCACAGACCGGAGATGGAAATCCATCAACCATTGAGGGTGACATTGGCTACAGATTAATCTCTCAAACCGATTTAGGCACCCCAAGTCTAACGCCACTTACACCGTATTCAGTTCCCAGAGACATTCAGTTTTCCGATGTTGATGAAGATGGTCTGATGGAGCAATTCATCGTTGCTGGAGAAGGACAACAGGGCGTATTCATAGGCGCTTGGCACAACCTTTCACTCGATGCAGACGTCGATGGCGATGATGATTTGGTTGCAGCAGGTTACTCAAGCACATCTATTTCGCACATTGGTGCGTTGACGATTTCAGATTCTGACAACACCATTAGTGACACAATCTCACCTTACCTTCTCGCATATCCTGGGTTATCGGACGGTTATGGAATCGAAATGGTAACAAACATGATGTCCATCTCGAGCAATTCAAACGGTACAGCAAACTTCACCGATCTTGACATCGCATACGACATTGAGTTTGATGTGAAAACAAGCGTTGGAACGCTCGGCTCGCTAAGCAATTCGCTCAATCAGCAGATGCTTCCAGGAACCGGCTCTTTTGCAGTTACACTTCCGGTGGAATCTACAAAACATGGTCAGTTTGACGCCACCTCCCTGAGTATGAACTACACGCTCGGTGCACCGAATTTAGCACTACCTCCAACGCCTATTTTGTCGGTACAAACCCTCACAGAGTTTGGTGTAACGCTTGAATGGCAGGCGCTCTCGGAGTTTGGAAACGATCTTCAACAGTTCCAAGTGTTCAGAATGTCTTCAACATCTCCATATGACTATTCATCGCCCTACGAGGTCGTACTTGATCAAAATACATTCACGGATTCGGTTGTCGACATTGGCTCAACCTACGGGTACGTTGTACGTTCTGTCCATTCTTATGGAGTTGTGAGCAATCTCTCCCAGCCGCTTGAGGTAACAATACCCAACCCCCCCGCTCCTTCTGCTGTGACCAACGTCCAAATTCTTGATCTGGATATTGAGACTGCGTCAGCTCCGATGAAAGTCACATGGGATTTGAGTTCAGATTCAAGTGTTGATGAATACAGTGTGTTCGTAAAAAAGGCTACGTATTGGGATACGGACGTACCCGATTTCTTCGGGAATGGAACAATTACTTCGGACAAGAAGTACGAGGTTGCCTTTGATGAAACAGGCACACCCAACAAACGACATTACTCGCCAATAGCAACCGTTTCATCTGGAACAAACGAACTTGAGGTCTCACAAACAAGCGCATATGTCGATATGAATGCGGGTAGCTTCCCGAGCGAGTTAATTCAGGATACGTCGCAGTACTATGCTGTTGTTCTCGCAATTGACTCATACAATAACGCCTCATCTCCAACGCTCGCTGGCCCAACGATGTCGTACAACAACACCTACATCAACAGCCAACTGGAGCTGAGCGTTTCATCAGGGCCAGATGGCGTATCTGAAAACGTCCTTGAGTCGAACAGCGGAGTACTTCTGAGCGTCTACGCACAACAACAGGTCGCCATTGAGGATGCACAACTCGAAATGACATTGACGTACGGCACGGATACACTTGTCCTCAATGGCCAAACCGATAGCAATGGGCAATGGGTTGCTATTGATGTCGATGATCTCCACGACCCGGCAATCCCACAAAACCTTCTCGATTTCTCCGCAGATCCAGATGGTGAATTAGAGATTGATGTTTCAATGCAGTCGATTGAAATCGTTGATACTCAACCTTACACCTCTGCTTCGGCCACAAGCTCGATCGGAACAGCGATGATGGCGGAACTTGCAGGTCCTGCTTCATCCATTGATATGGACGCCCACCATGCAATCGATCTCAACATTACTCTAACTGCGACAGATTCCCTGAATCCAGCTCACCAAGCATCATTGGAAGGAACAACTATCCAATGGGAAGCATTCTATGACACATCCCAGGATGCCGAAATGAGTGGATTAGAAACCATATCAGGTGGGAAGATTCGAATCGTTTCAACATTTCAGAATATTTCAAGAATCGAGTTCTCTGTTGATACTGGAACCCGGCTACTCATTGGAACAACCACATTCTCAGTTTCACTGAATGCCTACGTTGTTCCAACCGAAACAAATGAATCAGATGAAGAGATAGTTGAGTGGGTGCCCGATTCGATTCAGTCCGTCACCATTGGCTGTGAAAGTGCGACAATTCTCACAAACCAACAATCACCGGATGACCCGATTGAATGCGTCCTTGAAAACCCGAACCCTTTCGCTGTCAATGTCGTCGTCTCGGTAACCGAATCACCGTCATTGTTCAAGTCACCAGGGGCTGTTGAGATTGCAGCAAACGGTTCGCTTACAATTTCCTTCACTCCGAAATATGAGGATCCTCTTTGGGTCCGGCAGGATGACGTAAACACTGAGAAGGAATTCGCCATTCAGGTTCGTACCTCCTCTCGTGACTATGATATCCCAGGACAGCCGTTGTTGGAAAACACCGTGGTTTCTTGGACTGCGGATATCTTCATAGAAACAGAGACAACGCCCGATACCGAGGAAAAGAGTTCATCCAATACCCTTCTGTTTGGCGGAATTGGAGTCGGAGTGCTTGTCCTCGCCATGATCGGATTCGTTCTCTACCGACGTGCATCAGCAGACTTTGAAGATGCGTCCTTCTATGAAGAGCAGGATATCGTTGTTGAGGATGAACCCGTCGAACTTCCGGAAGGAAAGCCTCTTGATGACTTTGAAGACAAAACCATATCTGAGGAGCCTGAATTAATCGAACGGCCAAGTGACTCCTTGATTTCAGAAGTTGACGACGTGGAAGAGGAAGTCATCGAAGAAACATCAGAAGAGGATGATGGTATCTCTACCGACGAGTATGGAACCGAATGGTATGAGGATGAAGTGGGCACTTGGTGGTATCGAGAAGCCGGCGCAGAAGATTGGTCAGAATACAACGAGTGAGCGCCGAGATATTTTTGAAACACCATCCGACCAGCGTATTGAGGCATGAGTATGAAACAGCAGTTCGGGACGTACGACCTTGTCCTTCGTTCGGGGGTTGACCCGACAACAAGCGGTATCGCCATCTGTGGTTTCACCACTGCTGGAATGGTAGGAGTTATCGCAACATCCCACATCATCGAATCGCTCAATCTCACCCAACTCGGGACGGTAATGAATGAAAACTTTCCTGCTGTTGCTCTCATCCAAAATGAGGTTCCACGTCACCCGGTTCGTGTTTATCAAGGCGACGAGATAGGCGTCTTCACTGCTGAAATTCAGTTCGATAAGGAGCAAGACATCGCTTTTGGATCGACCGTCCTCGAGTGGTTTAGTGCTGGAGGATTTGATCAATTGATTATCATCGATGGAATCCTAAAACCTGAGAAACAAATTCAAGGAGAAGGACTGTTCGCAGTCGGAGCAAATGAAATCGCAAGATCGCGTCTCAAGTCGTTGGACCTGCAGACGATCCAGCGTGGAGTTGTTTCTGGCATTACAGGATTCCTATTGAGCGAAGGTGATCGCCTCAATCTCGATATTACTGCTCTTCTGTCCGAAGCAAGCCCAATGTATCCTGATGTACGTGCTGCTGCAGTTGCCATTGAAGCGATTACTGAATTAACTGGAAAAGAAATCCCGCTCTCGAAACTGCTTGAGAATGCGCGCACCATCGAACAATCCGTTCAAGAAATAATCGAAAGTGCGACACCACTGCTCCCATCACCTGACGATGATGATATCGCCAATGACCCTTCATTCGGTTGATTGCAACGATTGAACGACTTCAATCACTGCATTGAACGGAGCTTGTGTTGCAATAAAAGGACGCAAATCCGGCGCTCTTGCTGTTGGATGACCGGCCGCGTTGAGTGCCTCAATGAGCCGTTCCATGGTGGGTAAAGACCCGACATTTGCTAAGCGCGGTATTTGGTCAAACGCTAGAAGCAAATGGTCGCCTGATAAAAGAGGGGCTGCATCTGCGATGTGTCGAACAGACCTTCGAATCTCACGTTCAGCATAAAGATGGTCAGCATCGCTCCATTCCAAACCGAGAGCCCTTCCTCTCTCGATATCGCCCGTCTTTGCAAGGCATGTTTCGACCGCATAATCTTCCGTTAAGCGTGAGCATATCTCTTGGTTCCATATTGGACCGATCCACATCGGGCCACTCGACCGCTTCATTTCTTCAGGTGATGGATGTCGCACAAAGAGGTAAGGCTCTTCTTCTGTCCTCAATCTCCAGCCCATCAACTCGCGCGTCTTATCCGCCCCTTGTTTGCTCTTTCGAACAAGAACAGACACACGAACATGATGGCCATCGAACAATGCCAAAATCGGTTCAACAGCTCGGTCGAGCTGTGCCGCTCTGGTTGCTATTGTCCCGAGTAGTACGCGGACTGCATCATCATGAGCATAGAAATCCACAATCCCTTTGTGCCCATAGCGTCTCTTTCCAGAGGTTGCAGAAGATCCCGTTAATGCTGCGGTATCGGTCGCGGTCACCTCAAGAACTCCCGCTCTTCCAAGGGCTTGTAGCGCTCCATCAATGAAGGAAATTGGGGAACCGAATGGGTCAACGTCAATCCATTGGAAGGAGCCCTGAACCATAGCTAAACGAGCATCACAGTGTTGGAACCTTATTCCGTTTCGTTCAATGAAGTTTGGCAAGTCCTGTTCATCATCAGGGAGAAATGAGGCATCGTTTAAAACATCAGAATGAATTGAATGAATTGCCCAATCGAGTGCATTCACATCGAGGTCATTTGCAGTGATGTGAAGGCGTGACAACAAGTTTGACTCGATCTCGTTTTTCCACCGACGTACACGAATTCCGGTTGCACACAATGCGTCCAAAGCCCGAATAGGGCGATTTCCGTTAAGCCAGCCGTGTTTCAAAGCATCCTGCAGAAGCAAAATTGAGCGGGTTCTTGCCGGTGCCATCGCGGGATTCATGAACCCAGTACCGGACTTTGCTGCTGGACCTCTGGGCATGTGTGTTGGGCGTTCCTGGCCATCCTTCAGATGAACAATGGTTCGCCCCTCTAACCAGAGATGGCCAGGCCATGAATCAGGGATTTCCTGACCTGAGAAGGATTCGCCCATGAGGGGACGAGATGATTCTTCTTCTTGACCGCACCGCTTCAGTAATGCTCAAACAGAATCTTCGGATTAGCATGCGTAACTTTGCGACCATTGTCGTTTACGTAACCGATGATTGCAGCGGCTGGCTCGTATTGCTGAACAAACTCAAGGATTGAATCAGCCTGTTCTTTTTCGACTGCGAGCACCATGCCCAATCCCATGTTGAACGTTCGATGCATCTCCAAATCTGTTACATTGCCTTGATTTTGAAGCCATGTGAATTCCGGGGGGATTGACATTGGGCGATCAATATGCCAACCTAATTTGTCATGCAAACGCAGCAAATTGGACAATCCTCCGCCGGTAATGTGGGCTATTCCGTGAACAGCGTGGACTGAACCCTGAGACTCTTTGAGGTGATTGAGCAATCCTACAACAGTGGTGCAGTAAATTCGGGTGGGGATGAGAAGGACATCAGCGAGGGTCGGCTTTAGAGGTAGCATCCTACTTGTGAATGCCGTTTCAAAAGGACAAGGATCGATGTATGAAAGACCCATACTGGTAACGATGTTTCGACCCAAGGAGAAGACATTTGAATGGATTCCTGAGGACGGTAGTCCAATCAGTACATCTCCCGATTTCAACTGCTCACCGGTAATTGCTGAATCTTTGTCGAGGAATCCAAGAGCAGTACCAGAAAGATCCAGCTCAGTGACAATACCCGGCAGTGAGGCAGTTTCGCCACCAGCGAGTGTTACGTTGGCTAATTCACATGCTTTTGCAAGTGAAGCGCCAACAGCGGCATGGACCTCAGGATCAGGCTTCGGGACGGCGATGTAGTCAACGAATGCAATTGGTTCTGCGCCCACACACAGCAAATCGTTCACGTTCATTGCCATGCAATCGATTCCAACACTGTCCCAATTTTTGACAGCTGTTGCTATCTGAAGTTTGCTTCCAACACCATCGGTTGCCATAGCCAGAAGGTGATCTCCAAATTCAATCAATCCACCAAAACCACCCGGTAAATCTACGGGGGCACCGGGTGTTCCTGCCTTGCGCGTTGATCGCTGAAGAGAACCGATGAGCGAGGCGACGGCTGACCCTTCAAGGTCGATGTCAACGCCACTTGAGGCGTAGTCCATAGGGTCGCTCATGTATTTTCCAAAGCAAGACAATTCATGAATCAATCGTCTCGTCAGTCAACAACTGAGCAGCGCTAATTATCTCCTCGTGAGAGGCTGCTAAACGATGCCCATCGTTCACTTGATGAAACGCTACGATGTCTTTTCCAGATCGCTCAGCATATTCGATGCTGCAAGAGATGGGAACAATGTCATCATCAATCCCGTGAATGATTGCAGTTTTCAACCCCTTCGGAGCGACGAGAATCGTCTGGGCATCGATTGGAGGCTCATGGAGGTGGAGTGCTGGAGCGCACAAGAGAAGTCCACGAAATGCATCAGGCAGCCGCATCGCAACAATCGATGCGGGCAGACGGCGGTAGCTTGAGCCGGCGAGCACTGCAAGCGCATCGCGATGCTCTTCACAAACGCGTTGCAAAACATTGACACGCTCTTCGAGAGGCATTCCTTGAAAATCTGGTGCGAGAACCTCAAATCCTGCTTTGCGCAAAGAGCGAATCTTGCTTCCATTGGGCGTGCCTTCCATACCATGTGCGAAGATAATCATGGTGACTCCTCTCATCAGACGGGTATGAACTTATTGAGGCCGGCACTTTTCCACTTCCTGTAAAACGTCCCGCAAACGAATGCATGAACGTGCTGTTATTTCCAGTGGAAATGAAGGGGAGCAGAAGTTGCAATGGAACCATTAAGAACGGTGGCCATCCATACCGTACTCCTTGGTGTGGTGAAGGCATGATTCAAGATTTCGATTTGACTGCGCGATGGTCGACACTTCTTCATGCACACTTTACCGAAGACGTACACAACATTGCCCAATTGTGGCCGGATGTTCAAAGTCTTGAAGTTTCATATCGGACGATTGAAGGATTTGACCCTACGTTTGCCCAGAGTATCCTTGAGCAACCCGATTTACATGATGATGCATCAAATCGGGCGGTGAGAGAGCTGCTTGCTGATGTCGGATATGGAAACATCAATCCATGGGTTCGAATTGTCCACCTGCCGAGCGATCAAGTACGCACGGTCTCACAACTGCGTTCCGATGATATCGGTCTGATGATTTCCATCGATGCAGTGGTAACGAAAATTTCAGGTGTTCGTCCAAGAATGTATTCTGCAACGTTCAAGTGCGCAGCCTGTGAACACCTCACAATTATCCAGCAACCAAATGAACAGGAGTTGATCAGTCCGATGGAGTGCTCACAAATCGATGGAGGATGTGGTTTGACCAATCGTCAAACACGATTCCACTTACTACAGGAACGGTCAACACTCACAAATTCTCAATTCATTGAACTGCAAGAATTGCCAGAACAAGTTCGAGGAGGGGTCCAACCTGAACGTATCTCATGTGTTGCAGAACACGATCTTACTGGATAGGTCAATGCAGGCGACCGAGTCAAAGCAAACGGCGTTCTCTTCATCCGTTCACAACGAAAGTTCGGAAAGGATACACCTGTCTTTGATATCTTCATGCGCGTTCAATCCCTCGAGCGACAAAACCTCGCCCTTGAGGAAATCGTTATTTCTGATGAAGAAGAAGCGCAGATACGTGCTTTTGCAGCAGATGAAGATGTTTACAAACGCATTTCTGAATCGATTGCCCCCTCCATCTTTGGTATGGACAAAATCAAGGAAACGCTGATGCTGCAACTTTTTGGAGGTGTCGCAAGGCTTAATCCGGATGGGACCAGAAATCGTGGTGACATCCACATCCTTCTCATGGGAGATCCCGGTGTTGCAAAATCACAACTTCTAGCATACATGGGAAACATTTCTCCCCGAGGCCGATTTACCTCCGGTATGTCAGCATCTGCAGCAGGTCTGACGGCAGCTGCAGTCCAAGATGCAAGTGCTGACGGAAGGTGGACACTGGAAGCAGGTGCGCTGGTTCTTGCAGATCAGGGGCTGGCTGCAATCGATGAATTTGACAAGATGAATACGACAGATCGATCAAGCATGCACGAAGCGATGGAACAGCAGACAATCTCAATTTCAAAAGCTGGTATCAATGCAAGCCTTCGAACACGTTGTGCAGTTTTGGCTGCAGCGAATCCGAAAGCAGGGCGATTTCAACCGGTCTCTGAAGTCCCATTTACGGGACAAATCAACCTCGCTCCACCACTCATCTCTCGTTTCGATGTCATTTGGTTACTTACAGATCAACCCTCTGAGGACAAGGATGCAAAAATTGCCGGACACATCGTTGACAATCGTTTGTCTGGAACAAGTGAACTTTTGGTTAGTGAAGGATCGAGGCCAGACCCTCGTAAACTCAGCACTGTCATGACCAAACCGAATCATACAGATGGACATCTCCATCGGGAATTTATACGCAAGTACGTTGCTTACGCAAAAAGAACTGTCCATCCGAACCTAGATGAGGAAGCAAAGAAGTACATCATCGACTATTACGTCTCGACGCGCAAGCAATCCGGAGAATTCCAAGATTCAGTTGCTATCACTGCACGCGCACTGGAAGCACTTGCTCGTCTATCGGAGGCGAGCGCTCGAATTCGTCTGTCGGAAAGTGCAACCATTGAAGATGCCCAACGCGCCGTTCGGTTGACCAAAACCTGGCGCTACGATTTGATGGGAGAGAACTATGATGAAACTGCCATTGCCTCCAATCAGAAAGGAAAAGCACGGCACGCCGAGCGCAGTATTCTCGACATCGTGGAGCGCTTATCCGCAAACGGTGAGGGTTTTGCCCAACTTATTGACGTCTTCAACGAAGCTGAACGCCTTGACATCCCGAGGCAGAAGGCTGAGGAAGTCATCGATAAACTCAATCAAAACGGTCGTTTGATGCGTCCTACTGGCTACGATACATTGCAAATCGTTTAGGCGTCAAGCAATCACCTCATGAAGTGGTGATGCTTGGCAAGGTCATGGCAGATGCTGTCGGTCAGGAACCTGAGGGTGATGTGACAGATGCATCATCCTTTGATACGGAACAATTAGGCTTCATGTGCGGTATTGAAGTTCACCAACAACTTGCAACAGGAAAACTTCACTCCCGTCAACCATCTGTCCTCTTCGATGTTACCATCGATACAGTACCTGACAAATGGCCTCGATATGCTCGGAAACTCCGATTAGCGAGCGGAGAGGGTGGAAAAGTCGACGTTGCTGCTCGTTTTGAAAAAAAACGTAACCGGTCGTTTGTTTACATACAGTCTCCGAACTCTGGTTTGATTGAACTTGATGAGAGTCCACCGTTGCTGCATGATCAAGATGCTTTGGATGTTGCGTTGACGGTATCTGCGATGCTTGACGCAAAACCTGTAGCTGCGGTTCAGACCATGCGCAAGACAGTTGTTGATGGTTCAAATACGAGTGGCTTTCAACGCACATCGCTGATTTCGACGAACGGTGTTCTGAAGACCGATACTGGAGATGTTGGTATTGATGTACTTTGTTTGGAAGAGGATAGTGCCAGGAAACTCGACAGTGTATCGACTGACCTTGGTGAACAGGTCATTTACAATCTTGACCGACTCGGTGTACCGTTGATTGAGATTGCAACCTCACCTGATATTCAATCTCCAGAACATGCGAAAGAAACAGCGAGGGCGCTTGGTCGAACACTGAGAGACACCCGCAGAGTCCGTCGTGGTCTTGGTTCAATCAGACAGGACCTGAATGTCAGTGTGGCATGCGGAGACCGAGTTGAAATCAAGGGTTGTCAGGACCTTGCATGGATCCCTCGAATCGTTCGTCTCGAGATGGTTCGTCAGGTCCACATGTATCGGCTCGCAAACGAATTACGCGCATCGCTTGGGCTACCAAAACTTCCTCCAAACAGGGGTCTCGATGACGAGCACGTTGAATCTGAGGTTGCCAAGACGGTTGCAAAATCCATCGATCTTGATTGTTTTGATGTAACCTCAACCTTCACATCCTGTGATAGCCGAATGGTCAAACAAGGGCTTGAACAAGGATTCACGATGCTTGCTCTTCCCTTACGAGGATTTCACGGAAAAATAGGTTCCAAAACCTTTGATGCTGATGGTTCACAACTTCCACGACTTGGCCGAGAACTGGCTGGGGCTGCCAAACTTGCGGGTGTACGAGGTGTTTTCCACTCGGATGAGTTACCTGCTTATGGAATCGAAGATGGGCACGTTGACAAAGTTCGTGCCGATTTGAAACTTACGTCAAACGATGCATTTGTTCTCTGCCTTGCACCAGATTGGCAAGCTCAGTTGGCACTCGAGTCGGTCGGCCAGCGAGCGCGATTAGCATTCCATCGAATTCCGCAAGAAGTGCGTAACGTTGTTGTCAAGAAAGGTGCTCCTGATGATGGGACTACAACTCCGATGCGGCCATTACCAGGCGGTGCACGGATGTACCCTGAGACGGATATACCCACCATACTCATCAAGAGCGGGCATTGGCAGCGAATCATTGAGAATCTTCCCATGCGTCAAGATGAGCGTATGAAGCGTCTTGAACAAACAGAACTCTCAGAGGATCAATCCAAACAACTCCTTTCAAGAGAACTTGATGATGCATTTTTTGATCATCATTCAACAAAAAGCAAAGCATGGGGGACCTTACTCCTCGAGCATGAATCCGTTCATCCGGCTGTTTTGTCTTGCATTCTTTCTGTCCGAGAAAATGGGGGATTGACCCGCGAAGGAATTGAACAAACAGTTGAACACTTCGCCCAAAACAAACACATCAATGTCGAAACCGTTGCAAGGTATGCGCAAGAGAACGATCTTGTTCCGGCTGAAGTTGGGAATCTGGAGTCAATCATCGAAGGAATTGTACTTGAGCGATTGGATTTCGTGAAGGAGCGAGGCATGGGCGCAATGGGGCCCCTCATGGGTGTCGTAATGGGGGCCTGCCCTGGGGTTGATGGAAAAGAAGTCAGTGCAGTACTTCGGACAATTATCCTGAGGCATTCATGATGAGGATTGCAGCATTTTTAGTTCTCACGTTGTTTATTCTTCCGGCGGTACAAGCATCCTCAGAGTCCTCGTCATGGACACACGAATTTGAATCCGGGTACATCACAACCAAACCGCTCTTCGTTGGCGATGATGTGTTTGTCCGAACCTCAGGGTTCTGGACAGGCGATGATCGACCAATTGTCGCTGCTTTTGATGTCGAGACCAGCAATGAGATTTGGACTTACACTTCACAAACTTCACTCCAATTCGACATGTCCCCTCTTCTCTTTGCAAACAACGGGGCCGGTGATTGTGGCCAGTGGGATGATTTACTCATTGTTGGTTGGGCGGATGGGAAGATTACTGCTCACTCACCAACCAACGGTTCGGTTATCTGGGAGAATCAAACCGAGGTCGATGTGATCGGAATTTCGGGAAAAATGGTGCTCGACAAGGACCGTGTGATTGTTCCGACTCGGACAGGAATCTCATCGTTTTGTCTTGCTGATGGTTCTGAATTAATGGATGTTGACACAGGCAACATTGGTTGGCGAAATGGCGTTACAATCACACATGCAGGATACGTCTTCGGCGATGAACTTGGTTACATCCATGAGGTTAATCGGAACGGTTCGATTTCAACGATATTCCTTGGCGACGGCAAAATTCGACATCCTCCCATCGAAACCCGCCATGGTTTGCTTGTTCATCTTCAGAGGTCGCAGGGCTCGACCATATTCCTTAACGGAACTGCGATTGCGCAGTTAGGACCATCTCCTGCCATCCCTGTTCATCACGAAAATAGGATTTATGCGGCAACGAGCGAAGAGTGGGTTTCGATCCTCTGCGATGATCAGACCTGCGCTGTTGATTCAACGGTGAGCTTCCGGTCGAATGGCGAGATGGGAATACGCGTTGTTGATTCCGATATCGAATTGTGGGCTCCCTCAAACACACCGAATGGTGGGTGGGGCGTGTTTAATCAAACTGCAATGATACGAATGGAAACGACGGAATTTGATACGTATGGAACCTCAGCCCCGGGTTTTTCCAATATGAATTTGGCACTGGGCAATGACGCTGGAATACTTTTGGTTAAGCATTATGCGAGCTACGAATCACCCCCTCAGCCATCAGATGCCAACATACTCGGGATTGTACACTATGGGGCTATTCTCGTCTTTTTCCTGCTCCTCTGCTTTAGTATTACTTTGCAAAATCCGAAACAAATTGCAAAACTAGGCTCTGCCTTTATCCTCCTCGTTGCCATTGCAGTCGTTCCAGAACTGTCAGTCAAACTTGCAGAAAACAGTGCTACACAAGGTGAGGTTGAGTGGGATGATGACTGGCCTGATGAATGGAAAGGGACACAAGTCATGGTTTTCGAGATTGATGGCCAAGAGCATGCCATTGGTGGTCTAATGCCTCAAACAACCGTGTACGAATTGACAACACTTGCATGTAAGGAACTGGGGATTACAACACAAATCGAGCAACAATATCTTGGTGCTTATCTCGTTTCATTCAACGGCTCTATCGGCGATGGATGGGAGTTCACCGTTGATGGTACGCGCAGCCCGGTTGGAATGTCTGATGCACAATTAAAAGACGATTCAATTGTCGAATGGCGACCTGTGTGAGCGGCAACACTCAAGGCTCACCATCCAGTCGGAGTATTATGTTGAGCGCAATAGGCACCCACGGGCCTACTCTCTCACCTCTTGCCATGGGGGCGCTCAATGCAATCCTCTTTCTGGTTGCAGTTTGGTTGTTGGTCAAACCACACGCTAAATCCGAATCGTGGCTTTGGCCCCTCTTCCTTTTTGTTGGTCTCGCCTCCGTTGCTCGAATTGCGATGGGCTTCATCCCGAATGTCATGCCAGTCACAATCATGGCAATCATGATTGGATCCAAATTTGGTGTCCAGCGAGGCGTTGCCTTCGCAATCCTCGTCACGCTTGCGAGTAACGCTGTACTAGGTCATGGGTGGTGGAGTCTGTTCCAGATCATTGGATGGAGCTCAGTCGCTGCAATGGCCTCGATTCTCCGCGTTCACGACAGCGAAGGTCAACTCTCAATGAATCGATTAGCATTCGCATCCTTGTGGAGTGTTCCAATCTTCACCATCATTGTTTCATTATCGATTGTTGTTCCCGGGATGTCATTGCTTGAATTCGGCCTCTACCTTGCGAATGGACTGCTCTTTGACGTGCTTCACTTCTTGGGCAACATCTTCTTTGCAATGTGGTTTGGCCATTCGTTTGAGCGCTTGCTGACTATGAACGAACCACATCATCAGCTCGCCCAACAGGAGCGTGAGCATGTCAGCACTCTCTGATCCCCCATCAATGGCTTTCCTATGTAGAGTCGATCTCCAACTCTCACCAGGGAAACTTGCTGTACAATGCGCACATGCTGCTGTTGCATCGTTGCAGCAGGCAAAAAAGACTCACTCACGGATGGTTCAACGGTGGCAAGAAGCATCCTCTCGAAAGGTCTGTCTCGCTGTCGAGGATGAAAATGAGCTTGAGCATTTCCTTCAACTCGTCCAAGAGGCCTCGCTCCCATTTGCAATGATCAAGGACGCAGGGTTGACTGAAGTTGCCCCTGGAACAGTTACAGTTCTGGGCGTGGGGCCGGGCCCTAAGCACACGATGGACTCATTGTTTCGTAGCCTAAGGACCTACCAATGAGGTGATGAGATGGGATTTCGAAGCTTTCTTCATCGAATTACGGCTCCACGATTTGAGCGAGCGGCTCCAGGCAATCAGCCGCTAAAAATGGTCTTCGTCGTTAATCATGCATTGAAAATGGGTAAAGGCAAAATCGCCGCACAAGTTGGCCATGCTGCAGTCAAGGCGACACTAAAATCCGGTGAGGTGCGCCCAGAACTTCTTGATGCATGGTTATCCACGGGGCAAAAGAAAATCTGCGTTAAGGCAAATGATTCGAGCCACATCGAAGAAATTGAAAAGCAGGCGAAACAGCTTAAGATTCTCTCTGTAAAAATCAACGACGCAGGTCATACGCAGATCCCATCAGGCTCACTGACGGTTCTCGCTTTAGGTCCTGATGAAGAGGAAAAACTCGACGAATTGACTGGAGAATTGAAACTGCTCTAAGTCGATTCTTTGAACATGGGAAACCGTGTGGCACGTCCATGCGAGACTCCAACTCCGACAGGGTAGATCTGCGATCTGATACTGTGACTCAACCAACAAACAGCATGAGGCAAGCCATGGCCGACGCTGTTGTGGGGGACGACGTGCTTGGTGATGATCCTACGGTAAAACAACTTGAATCCATGGTTGCTGAAATGTGCGGAAAGGAATCTGGACTTTTCGTACCATCTGGAACGATGTCAAACGCTGTTGCCCTCAAGACCCATACCGACCCAGGGGACGAAATCATTACTGAGCGCTATAGCCATATTTACCTCTATGAAGGTGGGGGTTATGCAGCCTTGTGCGGTTCCAGTATCGCTCTCCCAGAGGGTACGAACGGACTGTTGACGCCGGATCTTGTTCAAAACGCAATACGCAAACAAAAGGGATCTCAATCTCATTATCCCGATGGAAGCCTCGTCTGTGTCGAAAATACTGCGAATCGTGGAGGTGGGACATGTTACGAACAAGAAGTACTGGATGCAATCGCAGAGGTTTCGAAAGCCAAGAACTGTTCAACCCACATTGACGGAGCGCGTATTTTCAATGCCTCAGTTGCAACCAATACCCCGCTTCGGCGTATGACTCGAGACTATGATTCGGTTTCGAGTTGTTTGTCGAAAGGTTTGGGTGCTCCTGTGGGGTCTGTTCTCGTCGGTTCGGAGGAGTTTATTGGACAAGCTCACCGCTGGCGCAAAATGTTTGGAGGTGGCATGCGCCAATCTGGGATTCTCGCAGCTGCAGGGATGTACGCTCTCGAAAACAATATTCAACGATTGCAGGATGATCACCGTCGTGCACAATCCATTGCAAGAGCAATCGATGAGATGGATCATGTCTCGGTTGATGTTGACGCAGTGCAAACCAACATGGTTTATTTTTCCGCAAATGGTTTCACAGCGTCGGAAGTATCTCAAAAGATGGCAAAAGCAGGTATCGACATGTTTGACATCTCGCCAACCCATTGTCGGATAGTTACACATCTTCACATAACGGATCAAGATGTTGAACGAGTCATTGACGCGCTGTCAACCCTCAGTTGAAACTTTTTAACACCTCGACAATCATAACTCGCATGATTGGGGAAGCCTGTGGCATCTGCCAAAACGAAGACATTGAAACAAACTGCTCAATCTGCATACGTTGTGTGGAGTTAACTGAAGAGAGTAAGTGGGCTTCTTCGCTACCAGTAGAAGTGCATCAAAGGATGTCTGATGTTCTTGGAGGACCAGCTCGGTCACTGCGAAAACGTTGGCAAAATCTTGAGCGGTTTATGGCTCACACGCCAGATGTTGATTGGGCTCGGCTCGACGACTGTGAACAAGACCCTGTTCGTCACTCGCCCTTCCCCGAGGAAGAAGAACGTATCTTCATTGAAAAACTCGTAAACCGAAGCGGCTATTCAGGTTATGAGAAGGAACGACTGGAAGAGGGCTTTGTCATGTCAGATGGTACACATCTCGCCTTTATTGATGGACGAATGTCGATTGATGGGCGCTCTCATGAGGCCAGAATTCCCACAGAGCAATACCTGCTCCTTCTCACGAATCCCGAACAACGAAAGGGTTGGGATTTGTTGAAAATTTTCCTTGCCATAAGCGGTTTGTATCAGACAATTGATTTGCACGGTCGTCCCCAGAGGTATATTCATCGTTTTCACCGTCTGTTTGGACAGATTCAGCGCGAGTTGCTTGCCCCGTTCGATGCATTTGTTCAGGCAACCTTTCTTTTGGAGCAAAATGAACGGAGGAAGAGGAAAGCAATCTTTTCCGAAAAAGAAAATTGGACTTTTGATTTGATGAATCGCCTATCTGGACGTCGCCCTCGTCAAAGGATGAAGTTCGCTCGTCGATTTATCCGGACCGGTGATAACAGAAACATACCTGCATCAGATCTACCTTGGGTCCGCCGTTGGTGTGATCTTACTAGTCAGGTCGAATTATCGAATGTCAGCTATCCATTCATGGTAAATTCGAAGGGCGTGCTTTGTTTTCGTACACTAACAAAAAATGGGAGCGTCCGACGAGCTCCGATTCCCTTCCTGCCAGGTTTGCTTGCTGGACTTATCTCATGGGGGTGCTCACCTCATGCATCAAAACAAGGCGAATGGTTGGTTGCTGCACAAATGAACTGGACAGCACCTTATGAGAATGCTGAGACCGCTGATAAACCATTTCGTCGTTCTATGCAATTCTTGCGAGGCGTTCTTGAACAATTCCCCAATGACACATGGGTGCACAGGGATCGCCTTCTCGTACGTGGGATGCTCGGACATTTCTACGAAGTCCGAATCGACAGGGGAGCCCACAATGCCCCATTCAAAATTCACGGCGTTGGGAAGAAAATGACCCAGCGCCATTCAATCTGCATTCATACGGGAAAACATCACCGTGACATCCCGATTGGTGATACCATTGCCATCGTCATACTTTCTCTTCTCTCTGATGTAACAACCGCTGAACGGGTCAGCAGTTTGCATATGCACCTGATGACGCAACCACCGGTGGGCACACCTCAGAAAGGAACAGGAATTGACCCGCAAACGTTCTATCAATCACGAGGCGAAAAGTATCGATTCCCATTGCATCAAGCATTCATGCCAGATTTTGCAAAACAAGAACCCCTCGCTCTCGACTCCTTGGAATTGATTTCGGATGATGCTTTGTTCGAGGATTGGAAAATGCGCCCATTTCATGATGGAAGTATTGACGCACCTGGACATCTTAACCCAGGGTTTGAATTTGATTTCGGCGATGAAGACGATCAGATTCTGGAAGGCCATTTCTTCCATCAACGACGTCGTCGTCCAGTTTTTCAGGAAATCCGACAGAATATTCTCGAGATTCGAAACCCTCCGTTCCAAGAAGACGAGGGTAACGACAGGCAACAAGCGCACGATGGTCAGTTCCATCGATGGTATCGAACCATGCCGCTGGTTTGGGAAGCGCTCTCATTGCAACCGATCGGCCATCAAGTCGAGTTGGGAGGTGTACGCGGTATGTTCCGGATGCAAGGTTGTAGGCTACGAATGACCATTCGTTCCGCTCAAGAAGAGGACGCCTTTCGTCGTATTCTCGAAATTCTCGGCTATCGACATGCACGATACCGTCAACTCAACCAAGTGTACATTCGAAGAGACTTCCCGATTGCAAATCCTAGACAAGCATTGCGAGAGTTGATGGAGCCGATGACAGAGGAATTTGGATTTGCCAATATTGATGATTATGCTTTACGCTTTATCGAGGTCGGACGCCCACCGGATAGGATGCCTGAGGTCGATGCTCGCTTGCATGCAAACATGGTCGACTTTTACTGATCTCTACGCCGTAATGCGACAACGATGAGGGCGAGGGCCGTCAATGGCATTGAGAGGAAGGGAGTGTTTTCTTCAACAGGTTCAGGGACCACCTCTTCCGTAGATCGTTCGATGTACTCATGGAACATGATGTGGATCTCCAAATCATCATCATCAAAGGCATCAGCATAGGTGATTTGTTCGGATCCCGAACTAAGCCCAACACCCGTAACGGTACCTACATCAATTATCTCTCGAACGATGTGGTGATAGTAAATCTGGTTGTTTGTTCCGTCTGGAAAGTACGCTTCTTTTTCGACCATCCAAACTGTAACATTGTAAACGGCTGAGGTGGATTGATCAATGGTCCAAACAACAGTTCCTGAACGCTCCCCTGTAGGTGTCCAGGCCATGGAAACAGAACCTTCACCAAGATTCAATGGCCGTGATGCTAATTCAGCGTAGTCCGATTCCAACGATTCACCAGAGGGATTGCTTCCACGGAGAGCATACTTCCCATTGATCCCTGCGACTGGAGGTTTGTATTCAGGCGCATAGATGTCGTACCTGTCCCTAAAACGAGCGTCAACATTCTCGTTACCTAGCGGGTCCTGTGTTTCGTAGATGTTCCGATGTACAGCATAGATTTCCATGCTAAGGTTCTCAGCTACCGTCTCCAGAGCATTTCCAACTTCGACACAATTGCCGCACCAAGTCGCTGTGTAGTCTTCTGCAATAGCGGGTAGATCATCAAGTGAACTGTTGACAACGACTGTCTCGTTTGCCATACCGTGCAATCCACCAAAGAGAAGACCTGTTTCAAGATCTTTGATTTCTGCAGCATGTGTTACAGGTACGATTGAAACCATAAGAACGGCCAGAAGACCAGCGGCTACCATTCTGGACATGCGCTGATGTACCAGTCCCTCCTTAATGAGATAATCCATTCCTGTTTCAGAATTCCTCTTGCAGGACGCCAAAGTCAACGATTTCACCTGATGCGACCTTCTTCAACAAATCCTTGAGTTTGTTCTTAATGGTGTTTCGGCATCGTCCGATGGCCTTTGCGATGTTTTCGAGTCGCCCTTGCTCAACACCAAAAGCCTCACAAGAAATTTGGAAAAGTATGGCGCACAAAACGCTGGCCTTGATGTTCTCACGCGAAAGCGGGGAAACGTCCAGAGTTGGATCACCGAGCCGAAACAATCGTTGCTGGAAATCATCCATAACCTTCGACTTCAATGACTCATCAAGACCGTGAAGCAATTGCTTCAGACGAAGTGTTGTGTTCTCAATCTCGGTGTTTCGAAGTTCTTTCTGGACAGCCCTTCGGTCCGCTCTCTTCTCGAGAAGCGCGGCTTTTTCACAGAGGTTGAGGTACTTCATCACCGCCTTTGATGCGTCAACAACCTGCTGCAACGTCAAACCAGCATTCTCAACCATTTGAGGCCAATCGATGTTGACCTTACCCGTTCGTTCTTGGTAAGCTTTGAGACAGGCTAGAGCAAGCAACTTCTCGTTGTTCTGGGTACTACCTCCTCGTGTTTTCTTTCGGCAAACCGAGTTTTTTGGCAAAACGATGTCCTCATTCTCTGCAGCCTCTTTCAAGGCCTCAGCCTTATCACCCTGCAAAGGAACCGTAGCGAGAGTAATCACCTTCTTTGCCTTCATTGCATTGTCTTTGCCTGCTAAATCCTTGGCGGCATCCATGGTAGCTTGCGCCATCGGGTGCACGTCCTTCGTACCCTGAGAATTAAGGTGACTGAGAAGTTTCCACCTTCCTTTTGCTTCACCTGGTTTTCCTATGTACGAGCCTAACCCATTCCCTTTTGAGCCAGTCTTAATTTTGGATTCATCCTTGGTTGGGGTGTTGAAACTGTGTTCACCCCACATTGTTCCTGCGTTGTCGTTTTGGTCCATCGACGCCTGATCGTCGATGACGAGACCACAATTGTTGCAAACAATCTCACCACGACTGTTGTCCACTTTCAAGTCATAACTTCCACATTCCTCACACTTTTCCATCAAATTTTTGTCCTCCTTGTTTTGTTTTTGGCCAACATGATTAAGTCCGTCCTGATGTAGTGGTATGTAGATTGGGGGACGGAATGACACGCTGGGAGTATAGTATGCCCTGCAAACTACTTAAACCTCTCGATTCATGTTGATTTTAATTTTAAACAAGAATAATTCATGTTTAATTTTTGATTATGCGTCATTGAAACGTTTCTAGAAATCCTTAATCTCTAAAACAAGGAAAATAACAAAATTGTGTGCGTTCACTTTTATACCGTCGAGTTCTATGTTCAGAATCGGGGGGGGCAGCAGTGAACTTAACA
>JAKUNY010000089.1 GCA_022451765.1 Candidatus Poseidoniaceae archaeon | reverse complement strand
TGCAACAAGAGGTCGAATTGGCGGACGCCTGAGGGCACGGTGCCTCGGTTCTGACCAAGGCCGGTCGGTGTGTTGCACTCTTTACATTTGTTCACGATGATACTCGCCAGGGTGCGGACGAATTGATTCCTGAACTTCACAAAATGGGAATTCACGTTCAAATTCTTTCGGGTGATCAGCAAGGTGCAGTTGATCGTTTCGCATCCTCCGTTGGCCTTCCAAAGTCAGATGCATTTGGTAATCAATCACCAGAAGACAAAGTCAATGTCGTTCGTAGCCGCTCTGAAATTGCTGTGACGATGATGGTTGGCGATGGGTTCAACGATGCCGCCGCTCTCGCGGTGGCCGATGTTGGTGTTGCAGTTGGTTCAGGCGAATCGGTGAACATCGAAGCTGCTGATGTCATGATTCCTGGCGATGACCCACGAATGTTGACGGATTTGCTCAAATTAGCACGCCGAACCGAGCGAAATTTCCGACAAAACCTCTCTTTTTCCATCCTTGTCACAATCACATTGGTTTACGCGGTTGTCAATGGGTTCTATGATGCCCTCTGGGTTGGCGTATTGGTCCATGAAGTTTCAGTAATTCTTGTGATCCTCAACGGAGCACGATTAGCAGAGGGTACCGGTACGCTAGCGTTGGTCAAAAAGACCTTCTCTGCGATGTGGGAAGCGGTGCTGGTTGCCTTCGACACAGGTCGAAAACAACTCGTTGAAATGCGAGGTTGAACGGATATCTTCAAACCTAAGCAAGGTTGAGTCCCAACCGGTGAGCCGATGAGCAGAGTGAGGACAGACCCGTTGGTTGCAGCATTGACCCACCCAACACGGCAAGGCGCGTACCAAACACTTTCACAACGTGACGAAATGAGCACGGTTCAACTTCAAGAAGCACTCGAGGTCGATCGCTACAACCTTTACCACCACCTCAAACGCTTGGTGAAGGTTGGACTTATCGAAAATCATCGCGATGTTGGGCGAGCACGATGGTGGAGGGTCATCAAGCAAGTTCCGCTCCCATCCATGGGTGGTGATGGTGCAGCGTCCGGTGCAGCATCCCCACTGGATGCTTTGTCCAAACTGACGCACGTTCATTCGATTGATCTTATCGATTCAAGAGGACAAGTCGGAGCAAAGCAACTTGTCCAGAAACTTGCCCAAGAATACAAAATCCCGTTGGATTTGCCTTGGAACTTTCTCCCTGGAAAACTAATTCTTGTGGGGACAAAGAGAGATAGCGACGAATGAGTAAATTCGCTATTTGGTAGCCGAACAATCCAAAATCAAAGACAGGATGGAACATCATGGACGAACAATTAACGGTTGAGTCGAGAATTGCTCCACCATCACTCTCTTGTCCAAAATGCAATGGTTTGCTCCCTTCAGGTCTTGGCGATATTGAATGCGTGCTGTGCGGTGCGCATGTACGAACCGACCACGAGCCCACCCGGACGAAGTGGATGAATGAACGCATCTCTTGCCCTTCTTGCTCAAAGGTGCTAATCGCTGGTGTCGATCACCGTCCTGCCGAGTTGCGATGCGGTGGATGCGAAGCCCAGTTCACACTTACTGCAAAAGTCGTTCGTGTTGAAATTGAATGCCCCTCATGTCATCGAGGTTTGCGAATGATACAACGACCAGGACAACGTATGATTGATTGTCCCGCTTGTTCGACAACGTTCAAGGTCAGTTTCTGAATTGCTACCGCCCGGCATTTAGAAGCCCGATTGCTCACTAAAGTTCCCTCTTCAAATCGCACTTTTTGTCATCGCAAACGTCGCGCATCTTATGTAGGAAGAAAGGTCGATAGACACTCGGATGGGATGCTATGAGTGCTAGCGATAGCAGGCGAGATGATGCTTTGGACGCTGCCCGAAAGAAGCGTGCAAACGCTGACCGGCTCAGCCTTGCAGCACTCCGAAGTCAGTTCACTTCCGCACCAACCGTATCCACTGACCAAGCGCTTCTCACCAGCGCCCGCTTCCGTGAGGAAGAGCGCATGCGAGCAGACATTCGTCGTGAGCGACGTCTTCGCCAACAAGCAATATCCGAACGAGTCGCAGCCATGCAAGACGCCATCGCGAACGACCTTGCTGTTCAACACGAACTTACACTCGATGCTTTGGAAAAAGAGATGCGCTCGGAGATGGAAGTGGAACTTGCTGAGATGGAACGCTCCTCCCTTGCAACCGAAGAGGCGCGAATGCGTGAACAACTTGACCTTCGTTTGAGTCGGGAAATCTCCAATCTTCAGAATCAACTTGAGCACGAACACGATCGTCGTCTTGAGGAACACAAAGACAGCATAAAGAAGTCCATTGAGGTTCAACTACAAGATGAACATCGACGTCGCCTTGCATTGCAAAAGGAGCGTCTTTCTCTTGAATACAATCAACGCCTTCAACAAAAGATTCGCCAATTGGAGGCCGACATCGAAAAAGAAATGGAATCCCGCTTTGTTGAGATGGAAAACAAGGAAATTGAAACTCTCGAGGAAGGACACAACGCACGACTTGCTGAACGAGAAGAGCAACTCCGTCGTGGAATTCGTACTCGCCTTGAACAACAACTTCGTAATCGTCTACAAAACCGTGAGGCCCGATTGCGTGCGGAATACGACCGTCGAAGTCTCCGCCTTGAGGAGGACATAGCGCAGCAATTGCAGCAGGAACTCGAGGTTCAACTGCGACAGGAAACCGATAATCTTGAAGAACGAATGCGAGAGGATGTTGAACTTGCAATCGCTCGACGTCGAGACGAACTACGCGTTGAAATCCAGAAACAAATCGAAGCTTCTCATTCCGAGCGGTTGAGTGAGCGAAAAGGACGACTCAAGGAGAAGTACGACATTACATTCTCAAAGGCTGTCGACGACATTTCTAAGGTTCTCAAGACCGAACTCGAGGCAGAGTTAGCACGACGTTCAGATGAAGAATTCACATCGTATCGAAACACTCGAGAAGCAGAGATTCAAAATCGTCTTGCTCGATTCCGATTTGAGCGGGAAACCGAACTTCGTGGCCAACTCGAAGAACAATACGAGGCGAAGCGCACGGACTGGGCAGAACGCCTTGAAATCGAATTCCAATCGCGAGAAACAGCAGCACGCAAAGCCATTATGGCAGAGCTAGATGCACAACTTCGCAACGAGCGTCTTACCTTTGAAACCGATCTTGACCTGCTCAAAGATGAGACTGCTCTTGAACTTGAAGTCGATATGGAGGAACGTCTTGCTGCCTTCCGAACTCGCAAGCAAGAAGAGATTGCAGTCCAGCTTGAACGTCAACTCGACAAGCGCGAGGAGATTATGCGAAACAAAGCACTGATTGATGTTCGAAAGCGGGAAGCTTCTATTCGCGCTGAAATTGAAGCACAACTTGGGCTTAAGCGTGCAGAAGTTCGTGACCGTCTGAACAGTCTCTCAGAGAAAATGGACTCCTTCCGTGAAATGGCAGAAACCAAGATGCGAGATTCAATCACATCGCAAATTCAAGGTGAAATTGACAATTCCGAAGCTGAATTGCAAAGCCGAGAGCAAGAGTTTGCAGATCTTCAACAAACCGACACACGTGCAGAAAAACGCCAGAAGTGGATGCAATCCATCTCTGGCCAAGCCCCAGCATCAATGCCGATGGGTCAAGACCCATCCACACTCGGCGCCCGTGCTCCGGCTATGAGCGGTATGAGCCGATCCTTTGGAATCCAAGATGCCCAAAGCACGGGATTGGGTGGAATGCGTGCACCTATGGGTGGTGCAAAGCCACTTGGCCAAGCGCCCATGCTTCGTCCAGTGAAAGCCCCTATTGGTTCGGCTCAATCGTCCGCAGGTCTACCCAAGCCAATCGAGCGTAAAGTTCGAATGCCAATTCAACCACAACCTCCGGTTGTTCAACCGACACAGGAGTTGCCGGCTGAGGAGATTATCGTTCCCGTAGGAGCAGTCGAGGTAAGCATCAAGCCAGGAGATGACGGTCAATACGGAACCGATGATGATGAAGCCATCATTTCGAAGCGTGATCTTGATGAAATTCAAAGTGGTATGGACGAGGTCGTGGCGGATGTTGTTGAGGCAGAGACCGACACCACAACACTTCGACCCGTTCAAGGAACATTGACTCCATTGAAGGTCGTCCAAAAGGAAACGACTGAGGAGAAGGATGCTTCAAGAACTGCAATGCTCCGTCCTGTACAGCGATTAACACCACTTTCAACGAAACAGAAAGAGGCGAAAACAGCGACCATTACTCCGGTTCGCCCCAAGTTGATTCCAAAGAAACAGCGTGGTCCACCTCCAACTTCAAGCAAGGGGGAGAAACCCTCTTCCGATGATTCTTGATTGGACAATCATGCGTCTGTTTGATAATTCAATACAGCCTCGGTCGTACATGCGAACCACGGCTAGCATCGTATTGTGCTTGCTTTTGACCCATCTCCTCCTTCCGATGGTACCCGTATCTGCGAATCTCATCGATGCTGGGCAGACCGATTCAATCAGCGACAAGGTCGTTGCTTGGGAACAAATGAGCGATGGCAAAATTCTGATGGTTACCGGTAGCGGAATCTTGAGTGTTAATTCCTTTGAAGCTGGCGCACACTCAGAGGTATGGAGTTTGGATCTGAACATAACGGCGAATTCTGGGACCATCGATGCGGGAGAAAATCTCCTGGCAGTCGCCCACAATTCAGGTGTCGTCATCGTGCAGTTGGCCCAACAAATCATAACGCAATACATCAACACAAGCAATCCCGTCGATGCTGTTGATTGGGACAACGACGGAGACACCTGGGTTGGTTACTTTGCTGGACAACGACGAGCAGAAGAGTGGTCGGGCGGGTTCCCGTCCGGTGTCACCACGAACGCACATACCGGCGGAATGAAGACGATGCTCATCACACCTACAGGAGATGTGTTGACAGGGGGCTTCGACTCACGTGTAAAAATTACTTCAAACAGTGGAACTTTGTTGAAACAGCTCACTGAAATGACTTCTGCAGTCAACGTTCTTGAGATGGATTCTGACGGGCGCCTTCTCGTTGGTACAGCGGGCGGAGAGCTCTACCGTTACAACCTGAGCGATTATTCCTATGATGTCCTCTCAATCTCCTCAAATCCGCAAATCGTCTACTTGAAACAAATGGATTTTGCGACGTACCATGTCGGGACGCAGTCGGGTGAAATCATCGAAGTTGATACGACCACCTTTACCGAAGGCAACATGTACGACACAAGCGGAAAGGTCCTTGGTTCCCTCAAAGGGAACAACGGTGAAATCTACATCGTTTCTGGATTCTCATCCACAACACGCGTTCATCTCTTCGACATTGACAGCGATGGTGATGGCGTAACAGATGCACTCGACGCATTCCCAAGCGACGCTAGCGAAACGAGTGATACTGATGGCGACGGCGTTGGGGACAACACGGATGAATTCCCAAATTCTGTCAACGAATCCGTTGATTCGGACGGTGATGGTGTTGGTGATAACGCAGACATGTTCCCTTCCAACAGTGATCAGACGATTGACTCCGATGGGGACGGCTACGGCGACAACAGCGATGGTATCGACGGTGATGCTTATCCGTTGGATGCCTCGCAATGGTTCGATACCGATCGAGACGGCTACGGCGACAATCCAGCCGGAACCACACCGGATGGATGTCCAAACATCAACGGATTCTCAACGGAAGATCGTTATGGCTGCCCGGACAGCGATCTGGATGGGTTTTCGGATCCAGATGAAAATTGGACTTCGGTCCAAGGTGCGGATGCATTGCCAACCGATGGGACTCAGTGGGTTGATGGTGATGGAGATGGTTACGGCGATAACGCTCTGGGAACAAATCCAGACAAGTGCCCAACAAAGAATGGAAACTCGACACGAGCATGGCTGCCAGACCCAGAAAATCCGCAAAACAATACCGAGTTGCCATCGCACGGATGCGAAGACAAAGAAGGAGATGGATAGGCTAATGCGTCAGAATCC
>JAKUNY010000088.1 GCA_022451765.1 Candidatus Poseidoniaceae archaeon | reverse complement strand
ATCGAAATCCTTGCGCCCTCTCTCGAATCCATTGCTCCATTTATACCTGGCGAGACGTTTCCAGCATTCTTTGAAATTGAAATGTTTCAGCGGGCACTGGTTGCAGCCATACTAACCACAATTGTTGCCGGATTTTATGGGTCTTTTTTGTTAATGAAAAATCTCGCACTGATGGGCGATGGTCTCGCACACGTCTCCTTCGGTGGTGTAGCAGTTGGCATCGTTCTCGGGGCGACAGCTCCGTTGTGGTATGCGCTCGTTTTCAGCCTCACGGCGGCAATTATTATTCACGAATTGCAAGAACGAGACTTACTTACCGGAGATGCATCCATTGCGATCTTCTTAACTGGAATGCTTGCACTTGGTCTTGTCGTTCTTCGCATATGGGGGGGAGGGATTACTTCTGATATCGAAGGATATTTATTTGGAAATCTATTACTTATCGATTACGATGATCTCGATTTGATTCTAGTCATCTCAATCCTGAGTCTCGTCTCTCTGTTTTTCCTTCATGATGCTTTACTTGCAACGACCGTTGACGCCATTTCAGCCCGAGTTCAAGGAATTCCCACTCGATGGCTCGGCCTCTGGTTCAGTGCTGCTGTTGCGGCAATTGTTGTTTCAATGGTTCAGGTGATCGGAACCCTTCTTGTGACTGCTTTACTGGTCACGCCTGCTGCAACTGCACAACTTGTTGGTCGAAGTTTTAGAGGCTGCATGATTCTCACACAGGTCTTTGGTAAAGCATCTGTTATGATCGGATTGTACCTCTCTTCGGAATTGGAAACTGGTAGCGGTTCGATGATTGCACTTGTCTCCGCCGTTGTGTTTGGTGTTGTTTTAATCGCACGTACTGGGTTTCGTCAATACGTTGAGAACACTCGAGTTTTTGACTAGACAGCTATTGTGGAAGTTAGAAAGACCCACTTGGCTGTATTCGTTTCATGAACCCCATTGTCAAGTCCTTGCTTGAATTTAATGAAGCCTTTGAAATTCCAAAACTCGATGCACCAGACTTAGGTCCGGACGAACTGATTGAGTTGCGAATCAAACTTCTAACAGAAGAAGTTCAAGAGTACGCTGAAGCAGCACGTGCAGGCGATTTGGTTGAGGTTCTCGATGCACTCGCCGACATTGGTTACATCCTCGCTGGAACGATCATTAACCATGGCATGCAAAACATCTACGACGATGCCTTCAACGAAGTTCATCGCAGCAACATGGCCAAGCTTGTCGATGGGAAAGTCATCCGGAGAGAGGACGGTAAGGTGCTCAAACCGGATGGTTGGCAGCCTCCTCAACTCGCTCAATTCTTGCAATGAATTGATGAATACCATCGAAGTGGGCAAGACATGACCTCTCGACCTGTTGCACTCGTCACCGGGGGTGGTCGAGGCATTGGTGCAGCCATCAGTCATCGGCTTGCCCGAGATGGTTATGATGTGCTGCTCACATACAATACGTCATCCAAGCCAGCAGAGATGGTTGTCGATGAGATTCGCGTTTCCGGTGGTGATGCCCTGGCCGTCAAGGTCGATTGTTCGGATGAAGGTGAAGTGGGACTTCTCGGTATTCACGCTTGGATGAACCGAAAAATCGACGTCTTGGTTCTCAATCATGGACGCTATGATCGTGTTTCGGCAGCCGAGATGGAACTTGACGACTTGCGTCGCACCATGAAGGCCAATTTTGAAGGTGCTGTTAACGTCTGGAAAGTCGTGCAACCTCATCTTGCAACAGAGGCAAGAATGGTTGTTGTTGGTTCTCAGTTAGCAACACGAGGATCCCCTCATGGTGCTGATTATGCTGCCTCCAAGGCTGCTCTCAGCACCTGGGCTCGGTCATTAGCACTCGCCGTTGGTCCTGAAGGTAAGCGTGTCAACGTGCTTGCTCCTGGCTATGTTGATACGGACATTCTTGCGGGTGATTCGGATTCCAAGCGTGCACAACGCATCGAAGAGGTACCTCTCAAGCGAATCGGTACGGGTGATGACATGGCATCCATCGTATCGTTTCTCGTTGGCAATGATGCTGCATACATCACAGGAGCTGTTCTGCACGCCAACGGCGGACTCTATTTGCCTTAGACGCATATTCATGAAGGGTTGGCGCGAAGGTCAACCATGACCGAGGCTTGGGATGACGATGGCGCCTTTGAGCACGTCGCAGACCAAGTTCTTGAACAGGTGGATTTGGTTGAACGTGATCCATTTGACCTCTCTAAGGCTCTTGAAGGCGCTGCACTGGAACATTTGCACCCATCGGTCAAGCGATTCCGACTACACAGCGAATTCGAGCCTTCCGGTGATCAACCCGATGCTATTGAAGAACTGGTGAAACAGCTTGAGAACGGTCAAGAACGATGCATCTTGCTCGGCGTTACAGGGAGCGGCAAGACCTTCGCCATGGCCAACATGATCGAACGACTCAACATTCCAACGTTGATTCTCAGTCACAACAAAACGCTTGCACGGCAATTGTATCACGAAGTTGCTGGCTATTTTCCTGAAAACGCTGTTGAGTACTTCGTTTCGCATTATGATTATTATCAACCCGAGGCATACCTCGCCAAGCGTGATTTGTATATTGACAAGGAGATGTCAATCAACGAACGAATCGAACAAGAGCGGTTTGCAGCCGTTGCAAGCCTTGTCAGTCGACCTGATTGTGTCATTGTGTCATCCGTTTCTTGCATCTACGGTCTCAACCCACCAGAAACCTTCCTTGAGCACCATGCACGTGTACACAAGGGACAGGAAATCGATCCTCAGGATTTAGTTCGTGAATTGGTAGGCTTACAGTACACTCGGACAACAACCGACCTCTCAAGAGGCGAATGTCGACTTCGTGGAGAGGTACTCGATGTATGGATGCCTTCTCGAGATGATCCGTTGCGGATTCGATTTGATCTCGACGGAGTAACCCATGTACAGGTCTGTGACCCTGTTTCATGGGAAGTTCTGGATGACCTTGATGAGGCTTGGATTCATCCAAAGGAGTTCTTTATGACCAGTCAGGAGCGGTTTGAACAAGCCCTTGAGAGCATCGAAGACGAGCTCCAACTTCGCCTCACGGAATTCGATATGCAGAACAAATTCATCGAGCGGCATCGACTCGAACAACGGACACAGTACGATCTTGAGATGCTACGGGAGATTGGACACTGCCAGGCGATTGAGAACTATTCGTTGCACTTTGACGGTAGACAACCCGGAGAGCGTCCTTACTGTTTGCTGGATTTCTTTGCTGCATGCGCTCGACAGTTCCATGGAGATCCACAAAAATTCCTTGTCATTATGGACGAGTCACACGTTACATTGCCTCAGGTTGGCGGCATGTACTTTGGTGACAAATCCCGTAAAGACAGTCTCATTGAGCATGGATTCCGATTGCCAACTGCAGCGGATAACCGCCCGTTAAAGATGCCAGAATTTCAGCACTTGGTTCCACAGATGGTCTACGTTTCTGCAACACCGGGTGAACGCGAATTACGCCACCTCTGTGAGATAACAAAACAAAAGGTTCCACTTGGATTGGAACACGTTGCTTCTGCAGGAGGTGCTCGCCCCGGTGAGAAGAAGAAAAAACACCCGGATTCGGAGACCATGTACGAACTCCTGCAGTCCATTCGAGGAATCGCTAAGATGGAGTTACGACCGACAGGCCTTCTCGATCCAAACATCGAAGTTCGTCCTACAGAGGGGCAAGTCGCTGACCTTCTCTCGGAAATCAATCTGCGAATCCAAAAAGGAGAGCGTTGTCTTGTCTCGGTACTCACCATAAAGTTCGCAGAAGAAGTCGCTGAATACCTCAATCGGATGGGGGTTCGCTCGCATCATCTCCATTCCGAGATTGATACAATCGAGCGAACAGAAATCCTCAATGCTCTGCGTATCGGCCACATCGATGTTGTGGTAGGAATCAACCTGCTTCGAGAAGGATTGGATATTCCGGAAGTAAGTCTTGTGGCTATCTTTGATGCTGATCGGCAAGGTTTCTTACGAAACGAGCGGTCATTGCTGCAAACGATTGGCCGTGCTGCTCGAAACGAAAACGGTAGGGTCTTGCTGTATGCCGATGGCATGAGCCCTGCGATGGAAGCCAGTATACGACAAACACTGGAACGTAGAAAACGTCAGGACGCTCACAACAAGGCCAACGGTATCGTTCCAAGAACCATCATCAAAGCCTTGCCGCAGATGGGAGCTGAGACCGATGAACTGATCTCTGGCACTGCCACTGCGAAAGACGGTAAACGCCGGCTTGTTGCAAAGAAAGGAGGTCGAAAGGATGGTGATTGGGCTTCGAAGTTCAATCTTGGAGCAGGTGCATGGGCGCAATCGGAAAGAAAAACTCCAATTGAAAATTCAAATATTCAATTGACTTATGACGAGCCTGACGATGTCAAATCTAGCCTCACTCCTGAACAACGTATGGATTTGTTGGAGGAACTGAAAGCAGCCATGAAAGAGGCTGCAAAGCAACTCGATTTCGAGGAAGCGGCTCGTTTACGTGACCGTATTTTCGAGCTCGAGCAAACCTTGTGACTAGGTCGAGAGGCGGTATGCAGCTGCTTCCAGCGTTTCGTTTTCTTGACGTAGTGAGCGGATGTATCGTGCAATCGTTTCATCTGAATCGCGGAGGTCATACAGATCACCAACCCACTCGAGTGGCTCGTCGAGTGAATGCTCCGAACCTGATTCAAACGCTCGCCAGATGGAGCACTCGCTTCCATCTCGAGCCATTGTTTGCAAAAACCAAGGAATGGTATCCAGTGGTGTTTGGCAGGTCAGATTTGCTTCGGTTACCGTAACGACCCAACAGCGACCGTGGCTGCAAGGGATGTCTGCAGCCTCTAGGAATTCAAGGACATCGTCCCGTTCTGCACCCGGTTGAAGCCAAACAAAGGGTATGGTTCTGTCCTCAAGCAACCATTGTCGCAGCGCTGCAAGGACACGGTCAGGTGAAAGAAACAAAACAAACAATTCAGGTTCGAGGCTTTGCCATGGATCACTGCGAATCGGTCGTCCGAGGATGGTGTTCCCTGCATCCTTTGGGTGGACAGGAACCATTCGATACCCCAAATGCCCAGCGTCGTGAAAAGCTTGGTGCGCAGGCCGGTCACTTCGCAATCCAGCACCGAGGACGTGAACGGACTGAATCGATTGCAACCATCCATCATCGTTCATGCTAGTTCCTGAAAGTCGTTTGTTTTCAAAGGCTGTTTGCCTGTGGAAGAAAACTGCGATTCAAAAGGTGGTGCAGTTGTTTCGAATTATGAACTACCTCATTATTGGCGGAAACAGTGACATAGCGACCGATGTTATCGATCGTCTATCAGATGCAGGACATCACATTCACGCATTGGTTCGCAACGAAGAAGATGCGGCCCGTTTGCAATCGCAGGGACTCAGCACAACCGTTGGGGACGCAACAAAGGAAGATGACATCAAACAATGCGTTGCCGCTGCGAAAGAAAACGGTGACATCAACGGGATTCTGCATTGTGTTGGTTCGATTGTTATTCGCCCACCTCATGCCCTCAATCAGGAAGCATTTGAAGACGTCATCACCACCAACCTGACCTCTGCATTCCTCGCTCTATCCATTGGTGGGAAAGCCATGCTTCGACAAGGACAAGGCCGAATGGTGTTCACGTCCAGCGTGGCAGGATCGCTCGGGTTGGTCAACCACGAGGCAATCGCTGCCGCAAAAGGTGGCATAGAAGCGATGGTTCGCTCCGCCGCCGCAACCTACGCACGAAGAGGGCTTCGAATCAATGCAGTCGCTCCTGGGTTAACGGATACCAAAATGGCGTCGAAGATTCTTGCCAGCGAAGCAATGCGAGACGCCGCATCTCAGAAGATACCGACGCAACGGATTAATCTGAAGCAAGAGGCTGCCTCTGCAATGTTCTGGCTTCTTACCGATGCGCCTGACAACTTGACTGGACAAGTCCTACACCTTGATGGTGGTATGGCGAACGTGTTGGTTTGAGGGAGACCATGAAAGCCGTTATTGTCGGTGCGGGAGTGGCAGGCTGCGCTGCCGCATTGGCTCTCGAACAACACGGCTATGACTGCACACTCATTGAAGCCTCAGGCAAAGCAGGGGGACGAATGAAATGCACGACGATGGGAGGACACAACGTCGATGTAG
>JAKUNY010000087.1 GCA_022451765.1 Candidatus Poseidoniaceae archaeon | reverse complement strand
ATGTGTGCTTTAACGCGGTTGCATCTTTGTCAAAGTAGGAAATTCCGGGTTGATCGGTTGTTGGACCGATGGCGATGTCAACAGCCATTCCACCAGAAAGGCTTCCAATGTCCTCCAGATTTGATCGTACCCATGACCCCGTTGTGTTTGTGAAGTGGAACATATCCTTGTTGTTGGAATCGTAGTAAGCAATGTGAATGTGGTCATCCGAATCAATGGCAATGGATGTGGAGGCTATGTCGCCTGCAGATTGAACGTTTGTGAATGTCCAAGAGCTACCCGTCTTCTCCGCATAACCTAGGTCTCCACCACTGTCCCTGTACGCAATGTGCGGTTTGTTGTTCGAATCAATGGCTATGGAGGTAAATTTACCACCCGTGTTGTCGATGGTTGTTCTCGCCCAAGTGGAGGAAGTCGCAGCCTTGTAAGCATACTTGAGTGCGTTTCCACTGTTGTATTGGTAGGAGACGTGCAAACCATCGTTAGCATCGATAGCAAGGTTGCAGTATTTTCCAACGTTTTGGCTCGATTCGATGATGGAGGTTTGCCACGATCCAGATTTGTTGGTGGAGTACATCAGATTGGCATTGTCATCACGATAGAAAACGATGTGCACCTTATCATTGCTATCGACTACGATGCTGTTGTAATCTCCTGAATTACCTGAAGTATAGACTGGTGAGGTGCTGTTGATCACGCCTGAAGTCCAAGCGGTCCAATTGAATGTGATTGGTGTGATGGACGTACTCCTTGGCGTCTTAAGAGAATCCACACTTGCCATCAGCTCCCAGTCAACGTTCATCGAGAATGTGGTGAAGGCTGAGGTTCTGGTTGTGTTGGCCCAAACGGTGTATTCGGTCAAATCGAGGAACTCTGAGGGTGTTCCGTAAATTGTACCGTTTTCGGCTCCAAGCAAGACGCCGTTTGGCAGGTCAGGTTCGATCTCAAATTGAGGTCGATGGGCGAGACTGCGTACGGCTGCATAGCCAACATCATCGAATAATCCGTCAATGTAGTACGCCACGTGAATGCCCCCGTTCTCATCCATCGCCGCCTCCGAAGTCTTGCTGATGGAATCGCCAGCGACGAGGATGCGTTCCCATGTACCACGCGTGTTGGACATGTAGAAGATGTCGTAATCAACCATGTCCGAATAGACCACATGTGGGGCGTCGCCTTCATCAAGCATGATGTTGATGTAATTCACACCCCAAGAGCCTGTGCTATTGGCATCAAGCGTGGTCTTGACCCACGAACCAGAGCGGTTGGTCATGTACGCAATCTCCGTGTTATTGGTTTAGTATCCCACGTGAAGATGGTCGTTTGAATCAATTGCAAGGGACGTACCTTTTCCAGATACACCAACAGAATCGAGTGTCGTGAAGACCCATGAAGAACCCATTTTGTGCGTATATCTCAGATCGTCGTTCGTATCGTCAAAGTAGGTGATGTGGGGATTCCCATTTGAATCCAAGGCGATGCTTGTGTATTTTCCAACATCGTTGGTGGATTCCACGAATTCTCTCGACCACGTGGTGCTGCCGTCCGTCAGCGTGGCGTATTTCAATACCGTACCGGAGGCTGCATAATAGGCCACGTGCAAGGTATCATTTGCATCAACGGCCATCGAACCAAAGTTTCCGACATCACCGTTGTTGTCCATGGTTGAGATGGCCCAATTACTGGCTGCGATGCCGTTTGAGAGTGCTTTTGTGGCGTATTTGAGGTTTGTATTGGAGTCGTCGCGGTAGGTGATGTGGATGTCGTCGTCACTATCGAGGATGATGAAACAGTCACCGCCGATGTTTCCACTTGAGTCTAGGGTCGCAGACTGCCAGCTTCCCGAGACGTTTGTCGTGTAGTAGAGGTTATCCGAGCCAATCACCTTTGAACAAATGTGAACGGCTCCATTGGAGTCCAAAGCGATGTTTGTTCCCGCCCCAACAGAACCAGAAGAGGCTGCTGTCTGCTTGTCATCAGCAAGGAACGGCGTGCTGTAGGTTAGCGTATACGGCGTCATGGCCGTATTCATTTCAAGCGATAATGTCGATGAGGAAGAGGATAATGTGGTGTAGGTACATGATCCGTCACCAAAGATAGCATTGCTGTTGTAATTGATAGCAATCGAATCCATACAGCCAGAAATCGGATTACTCATTGGACTGTAGGTCCACGAAACACCAGGCGTCCACGGATCAGCATCGCCAGCATCGTAGGCACCAGCACTGAGTTGGTGCAATGGCGAGCCCCACTTTGGACGGAAGTCGTTGTTGGCAGGATCCACAAGCATCTCATGAATCTGAACTTGACGAATCGAACTGAGGTTGCTGACAACCACCGGCATGAACTCTTGCGTGAGGTTGCCGAGTCCTAACTGTGCCTTGTGATTTCGTCCCCAGCAGGTCAAATCACCGTTGTCCAAAACGGCGCAAGCGTGTCGATAATTCAGGCTAATGGACGCTGCTGTTCGGCCGTTTCCAAAATTGGTGTACTGGGTTGCTGTCGAAGCGACACGCGATGTGTAAGAGGTCGTGCTGTTACCAAACAAGCCCCAGATATCTTGTCCCCAACAGGCCATACTTCCGTTGACCAAATGAGCACAACCAACGTCTTGACCGAGCTCAACGGAGTGAGCAACCATGTCCAACCCAACCACGTACTTCCACGAACTTTCCCGTGTTGACAGAGATCCTTGCCCTAGTTGGTGTTCGGCATTTCGCCCTGCACATACAACCGAGCCATTGTCCAAGGTCATGCAAATGAAGTCCTTCGAGGCACTTATGGAAGCCACCGTTCTTCCGGTTGGAAGCGTGAGTGAAAGCGGTGAGTTCTGTGAGGTGATGTTGCCAACGCCGAATTGACCTTCTGCATTTTCTCCCCAGCACGCTGCGGATCCGTTGTCCAATTGTGCACAAAACTCATTTCGTCCTGCATGCAGACTGATTGGGTTGCTCGAACCACTGAACGTGACGGCGTGTGGTGTGAGCACGTCATTGCTGGACGAATTGCCAAGGCCAAGTTGGCCGAAATTGTTCTTGCCCCAACATTTCACGCTATGATCGCTGAGAAGAGCACATGTAGCTGCGTTACCAAGGGCCACACTGATGGTGGTTAGGCCCGAACCCACATCGACCGTGGTCGGTTCCCAGACGCCGTTCGTTGAGGTGTTCCCTATACCGAGTTGTCCGTCACCGTTTGCGCCCCAACAAACCAACTCACCGTTGTCAAGAACAGCGCATGCATGGGAATTGGGCGCCCACCCTTCAGCTCCTGAATCATCGATACCCAATGAGGTGATGGTGCGACCAGTGCCTAAGTCAACGTACTGTGGTGTCTCCTCTCGCCCGCTGGTGTAACCCAGACCGAGTTGTCAATGATCGTTTCTTCCCCAACAATAGAGCGAACCGTTGTCGTAGATGACACATGAAATCTGATTCCGAGCCTCAAACATGTCGTCATACCCTTGGAGATAGCCGTTCCAGTTGCTCCAGTGCGATCCGTTTGGTAAAGGATTGGCGAAGACATCATCTGACCGATGGTCGGCTAAAGAGTCAACAGCATTTCGATGCAGCGTTGAATTCTTGTTGTTGATGCCACCATCGGTCAGGAAGATGATGTCGTTCTTGCCAGTCGAATTGAACACGGTGTTGTTGTGGATGTCGTGATAATCGCCCTTCACCATCAATCCACCAGCAGCGTTCCAAATCACATTGTGATGCATCGTACCGTTTCTTCCCTCACCAGCCTGACCAATGGGCGCATCAAATCGAATACCGTACTTGATGATGTCATGAATCCAGTTGTAAGCAACCTCTGCACCCGGTGCTTCACCTTGCATAATCTGAACAACTGCTCCGTCTGTTTGCAGATGACCAACATCCCAAACCTCGTTGTGGAAGACCTTAGGTGCATCACCAATCGAAAGAACAGATGATGCTCCAGTTAAGTGAACGGTGTTGTTCGTGAAATACATGTCACGACCACCCTCGTAGATGGTCGTCATCAATCCCTTCTGGTCTGCTGCGGACCAATCGATTGCATGGAAGTAGGAATTGTTCACGGTATTGTTGTTCGACTGACCTGCTGAACCTTGGAATTCGATGGCTCCACCGTCAGTGTTGGTGATGGAAATGTTGTCGATGAACGAGTTTGTCGAGCGATAGAAACGTGTCATCCAACGATCATCTTCGGATTCACCAGCAATGCCAAGTCCACGCTTTGAGGTACTTGGATACTCGAGCGTTGCATTGGTAAACGAACAACCATCACAGTTGTTGAAATTCACAGTTGTTCCAAAGAAATCGATGCCCTGAATCGTTACACCATCCGAGCCATCAACACTGATGGCAAACGGCTGAACCTTCACTCGAAGGTCCAAATCGTTGGCATCTTGACCAGATGGTGTCTTGTAGTGCAATCGATTGTTGGTGTTGTTGTACCACCACTCTCCATCTTGATCGATAAGTTCCCGCTTGCCTTCCAAAAAGTAAGCATGATGCTTGGTCTTCCAACCAACACCATCACCATCGTACGCAAAGGTTCCGTTGTTCGGGTTCCAGTCGGTAATGATTCGACTGTTGCTTCGGAACGAACCCAGATTCATGATGGCAATCGCACCAACCGGATCAAGTCCTGTCGCATTGACAGTCTCATTCAATCCAGAGTGAACGCCTGCTTCAGGACCTGCATCAGTGAGCCATCCGATTGTGTAGGCGTTGTTCGAACCTGTTAGAGTCCCTTCGGCCCAGTACGAACGATTGAACACGGTTTCATCATCAAATCCAGCGTTTGGCCAACGAGCAGGAACCTGTTCATCGTATGCTAGGAACAGCTGCCATCCATCCTGTGGAAGTGTAACCTCTTGGATGCCATCGGAATCCGCTGCTGACCATGTAACGCTCATGTCTTCTGCAATGCTTCGTGTGCCATCAAAGACGACAGTAGCCCCATCGGCGGCTCGAATCAAGAGATTGTCCTTGTTTGATATGGACACATTTTCGTGATAAAGACCGGAAGCGAGGATTATCTCATCGTTCGCACTTGAAACATTGATGGCCTCTTGCAACGTTGCAAGAGGACACGACCACGTTCCATTCCAGTCATTCGAACCAATCTCTGAGTCAACGTAAATCGGCGTTCCAGACGCTCGAGCAATCAGGTCACAACCAGGACCAATGTTCGCTTCGCTGGTTTGGTCGAGGTATTTCCAGCCTTCCATCGCTCCAATGTAGGATGTTTGAGCCAACATGATCATCAAAAAGATGAGCGACATTGCCTTTTTCCGCTGACTTAACAGGTGTTTACGCTCCGCTTCCACAACAGAAGGGAATGTAAAGGCAAAGTCGGCCATGGACCATCAACCAAGTTTTCGTCTAAACATTGCTATTTCAGTCCTTTGCAAGTTCTTTGGCTTGCTTTGCCCATTCATCTCGCTTGACACGACCAGGGAAGAACTCGATAGCCACGTTGACTTCTTCTTCAATTTCAGAAGTCATGTTTGCTAATTGACTGAACTTGTAGATACCGAGTGCATTCAACTTCTCAGCGATGAACGGCCCAATGCCCTTAATCTTCTGCAAATCATCTGCTTCAGAGGCACTTGCAACGCCAAGAACGGCGAAGTCAATGCCTTCTGCCTTTTGCGCAACGCGCTCAAGTTCTTCGGCTTGCTTCAAGGCCTTCTCATCGAGTTTTGCGTCCATACCAAGCAAAATCTTGGCTTGGGCAACCCACTGGTCACGCTTTACCCGGCCTGGGAAGAACTCGATTGCTTCGTTGACTTGTGTCTCAAGTTTGGCCGTCATGTTCGCAAGTTGTCGATACGTGGTAATGCCGAGGGCATTCAACTTCTCTTCAATGAACGGTCCAATACCCTTGATGACTTGCAGGTCATCCTTGACCATCAGAACGGCCTTTGCAGCAAAGATACGAGTCACACCACTGACACCGGTCAAAGTGTTTCCATCCTTGCCAGTCCATGCGATGACGTTGCTGCCTTTGACATCGTTGATCTCAGCCGAACCTCTTTCTGCATAGTCCTTCGCATTGGCCAGTTCGAGTGTGGTAGCACCCTTCTTGACTTCGCTCTTCAATTCAGAAGACGAAGCCTCTACAATTACCTTGAAATCTATGGATTTGCCACGCTTTTTCACAAGTTGATGTTCCTCTTGCTTCTTGGCCTCCTTCGCATCAGCG
>JAKUNY010000086.1 GCA_022451765.1 Candidatus Poseidoniaceae archaeon | reverse complement strand
AAGCGGTGCAACTGTTGAAGAAGTCAACTGGAATCAGTACGTCAACTACGCATACGGAAGCTCTACCGGTACGACCATCACAGCACGAGTCCTCGAGGCTTGTGGCACCGATGCACGCTACAACTACGGAATCACCTCCGCATCCTGTTCGGGTGCGATTTCTGCAAATCTTTTGTCGGGATCGAATTCAAACGTCAATGAGCGAAAGTTGATTTCATCACTCGGTAACTCTGCATCTGCCGGAACCTATTCCCAGGGAACCGGTTGGAAGACCGCAGAAATTTGTGACAACAACAACGCTCAAGGAACTGCTTGTACCTCGACCACAGGACCTCACAATTACATCCTCAATGCTCAATCGAACTCCGGTACTGTCGGAATGGGTGCTGATATGACATCAAGCATCTACCTCTACACACGCTCGTACAACAGCGGTGGTTCCAACAGTTACCTCGAAGTCATCTACTCAGGTGGATCTGATACGGACGCCCCAACTTCTAGTCACGTCCCGTACAGCGGTCTCACTTCCTACGTCGAAGGAGAGCGCACATTCTTCACCATGTTGACAGACCTTTCAGGAATCGATACGACATCCACCAACGGAGTCAAGATGTTCTACAGCATCAACAACGGAACATGGACCTCAGTTAGTGCTACCACGATACAGACCTGCACCTCGACATCCACTGAGTGTCGATTCAAGGCTACCACGCCTGACTTGAGTGCTGGTGACTACGTCGAATACTACTGGAAGTTCCAAGACTTGAACTCTGGAAGCAACGGTGCGAACGTCGGATATGACCCAGCACCTTCTTCCGGTAGCACAACGCCTCAAGGCAACGCACACTGGTTCTTTGTCGACGATGTCGCAAACGCAGGAACTGCAAAGAAGTTCACCGTCCTTCAGACGGATGTTCACTCTGGAAGTTACTACAACCCGCAAGGTTACCACGACCGGCAAATGACCTACTACGACCACAGCGATGAGTACCTCTTCGAGTGGGATGTATCCAACTGTGGAACAGGTAGTTACTCCTGCTTCTACGCGTCGTCGTACTACTTCTACTCCCAGTGGAAGCTCCAGTGGACAACAACGCCAAGTGCAAACTACAACGGATTCGGTGGAACGCAATCTGGATTGAATGAACTCCACCAAGGCGACGGTGGTTTCCTTGCAATCAGTGCACAAAACGGTCCTCAGATGAACCTCATCTTCCACTATGACGCAACTGCAAACGATTGGGGAATGGTCGGAATCGGTGACTCAACACCTGAGATCGAAACCGGTAAACTCGCAGGTGGCAGCAGTGCCTCCAGCGTCAGCACATACGGTTACACCAGTGCTTACAACATCCCTCTGTCCGGACTTGACATTACCGGTACATTCGGTAAGTTTGACTGGAACGGAACCTACAGCACCTCCAAGGCCAACTGGCTCTGCGCTGGAACAAACGGATTCTACTACTTCTACCGTTCAACCAGCAGCAACGCACGTTGTTCCTCTGGCTACTACTATGCTTACCAAACCTCCACATACAAGTGGAGTGGTTTTGCACTTAGTGCAGGATATTATGGACGCATGGCCACCTCTGGTGGAACCACCTACAAGGTAGGAAACGTTGCGCCAACTCCTGACACCAGTGCGCCAACCATGGATCACGGTACAATGCGTGACTCGCACAGCAAGTCCCGTACCTTTACCTACACAATTTCCGATGCTGGTGACCCACCAGCGGGATTGAACGTTAACCAAACCATTGGTGAAGGTCCAACACTCTACTACAGCATCAACAACGGCACACAAAACTCCGTTCTTCTCAACCCAGTTGGAAAGCAGCGAAGCGAATGTGCCGGTGCTGAGTGCCAGTGGTCAGCTGAAATCACCACCTTCGAGCGTGGCGATTACATCACATACAGCGCATTTGCTGTTGACACATCAACTGCATCGGGTGGTACCAACTCTATCACGACCTCGTCCAACAGCTTCGAAGTCGGTGACCCGAACATGATGCTTATCGTCGAATGGAGAGACATGGGTTACAACTCACAATACTTGTGTGACTACCAAGTTATCTTCTATGACGTAACCAATGAGATTGAATTCAAATACGATTCAGCTTGCAACGCTTACTACGATTATGCAACTGTTGGTTACATGGACCATACACGAACCAGAGGCGACACAATGCGAAACCCTGGTGGCGGCTACATGGCTGGAAACAATCCACACACTGCGAATTTCCGTATCTCAACTGACGGAAACGACCACGGATACGAGTCCTTCTCAACAGGCATCAAGTCCGTTACCAACGCTGCAGAAGTCATCTCTGGATCGTCCAATGGACAGCCAACAGGTTACTACTGTGCCTACAGCTACTACTGGAACCAATACAAAACGGGATGTAACGCAAACATTGACTTGCCATCTGGCTTCACGTTTGACTACTTCCAGAAGTCCTTTGACGGAGACGACAGCAACGATCGACTCCGCATTGGCCGTAACGGTTACGTCTACATGATTGACAGCGGTTCGACCGCTCTCGAGCGCGGTATCACCACATGGGGTACCAGCATGCCCGCACTCCCATATTCGAGCAACTCAGCTGCTCGACCAGGAACTCTTGCACCATGGTGGGGCTACTACAGCAGCTATTACTGCTACGACAACAGCAACACCGATTGTGGTGTCTACGTCCGCGCAATGCCGTTTGAAGGAAAGGGTACCGACGTTGACAGCGATCTCGACTGTTCGGGTAACAACATCGAATGTATTTGGGACGTTGAAGGTTCACCGTACCGAGTAAGCCCCAACAGCGACTTCTTGTCGGTCACAGGTGGCGACCTAACCATTGAGGAAGGTACCACCGTCCAAGTGGCACAGGGCAAGGGTATCTCCATTGATGGTGCTTGTGACTCTGTTATCGCATCCGGTAGCGCAGACAAGCGCATCGTATTCGAGGGCCAGAGCGGCGCTGAATGGAAGGGTCTCTCCTTCACAGACGACTGTACCACAACCGGCGGAACCGACGACCGACACGTCTTCAGTTACGTTGACTTCAACAACACAAGCACCGCAGCAATCTCCGCTGGTTCACGCCACGGCGATTACAACGCATACTGTGCTGACAGTGCTGGTGGTACTCGACCGTGCTACTCCAACAGCAACGTTGGAAACTTCACGCTCAGCCATGTTACCTTTACCAACGTCGAGACGGCAATCCGTCACGGTAGCGGTCAAGGAACAGGCTTCACCATGAACGACTTCAGCATCAGTGGTGCTGACAAGGCTTGTATCAACCTACCATCGAGCGCTGACGCAATGATCAAGGAAGGTACAATGACGAACTGTAACACAGATGGTGAATCATGGGGAGGGGCGATTGTCAACTACCCAGGTTCAACAGGTGGTATGCTCCACGTTGAGAACGTGACCATTGAGAACGCATATGTCAATCTGATTGACACCGATCTCCAGCACGTCACCGTCTCCAACGTCAGTGCAACTGTTACATCAGGAGCTACGCAAAGCGGTACCGTTCTCTCTTCGGACTTTGGTGTTGCGAGTGAAGTTAAACTCTACAACTTCGATGCTGACGATTACTCAAGCGCATCCATCAACGCTCTTGGTCACATCAACATGACCGATGTCGACTTCGGAAGCGCTGACTTGACCATCGCACCCGGTGGATCATCGAGTACAGCGAACGGACCATCTGGCGACAACGCAGTCATCGACGATGTGACGGCTGGTGACATGCTCATCTATCGAATGCAACCATCCATCTTTGCCGATGTTACCTCAGGTCACGTTGACTTCTCGGGTAACGCAATCACAACAGATGCCATGGTCGTCACCAACCTCGACTCCGGTCGATTCGGTGTTGCAGGATGTGGATGGATTATTGACGCAACAACCTTCGATTCAGACCGTTTGTACAGCAGCTGTTCAAGCAGTGCTGCACCAAACACCATGATTTTCGATAGTGGTTCGTTGACGCACACATCCAACTCAGATCACGCTGTGTACGCCCGAAACTCCAAGATGACGCTCGGAAACGTTGCCATCACCAGCTCCAACGCTGGTAACGGAGTTTACCTCTCGTACGGTAGCTCCAACGCTGACGTCCGTCTCATCGAAGTCGACCAGAACGGTAACGACTGTGCTGATTCGAACGGTGCTACAGGCGACTGTGACGTTTACAATTCCGGATCTGCAGTCACCTATTATGGTGGACTCGCAGAACTACGTGCTTACCGACTTGAATTGGTCAATGGCCAGATTCAAGAAGTCGACAAGAGCGGACACGTTGTGAGTGCCAGCGTCGTCAACAGCGCAGGATCCGAACTCTTTGAAGTCGGATCCCACGTTACCGATGCAAACGGTGAAGCAGATGTTTGGGTTATTTCCGGCGACAGCGCTGGAAACACATACACAGACCACAACCTCCGTGCCTTTGGACCTGCAGGACAAAACGAGACAATGACCACTGATGCATGGTATGCAACAGACCTGAGCAGTGGATTCACCATTGGTAGCTCCTACGCTCTCTTGCTCGAACCTGCTCCTGTCGACTTCAACGGTACCAACATGGATTGTGCATGGTTGGCTGCATGGACTGATGCAGACACCGGTGCTGGTTTGCCAACAAACGGTACAACACCTGCTGGAAACACGATTTACGAATTCGACGGTACGCCAATGACATTGACGGAAGATCTCAACCTCAACGGTTGTGTCATTAAGTTGATGGGCGCAGTTTTGAAGGTCAAGTCGACCGCAACAAGCACACCTGTTTTGACACTCTCAAACGGCGGTAAGTTGCTCGTTGGGAAGTCAAGCGTTGCTACTGGATCTCTCCAAGCAGTGTCCTCGACCTACCCACTGCACATTGACGTTCAGGACGGTGTTCTCGAAGTTGATGGCGGTATCGTACGTGACCTCGCTCAAGACGCAACAACTGGCTCCGCACTTTACATCGGTGCAGGCGCTTCCCTCGTCATGAAGAATTCAGGAACCATTTACGGTGCTTCGGCAAACTCCGATGAGATGGCAACCGTCAAGATTGATGGCGGAAGTGCAGACATCGACTCGTCCAGCATCATCAACGTCGGAAACACTGGAACAGCTCTCTGGGTTGAACAATCAAGTGGTTCGTTCAACAACGTCGCTGTTTCTAACGCTGCTGTCGGTATTCAATCCTACAACGGTGCCCCACAGATTGATGGATTCACATCCACTGACAACACAGTTGGTGTGGACGTCTACGGTGGAATGAGCCTACCAACCATCTATCGCTCGACCTCCCTTTCAGGACAAAGCACAGGATGGGAAACGTACGCTGTTGACCTCAGTGCTTTCCTCGGATCGGGCGACTACCTACAAGTTGGTGCGAACTCCATCTACGGCGGTGGAAACGCTCACCCAACCTACAACTACGCTTCAAGCAAGTACTACATGCTCACCGACCGATGGAACATCGAAATAACCTACGATGACGGCTCTGGTGAAGTCTCCGAGAACATTACAACCCCAGACAAACTTGGATATTACCCGTACGGATCTGACGATCCTAAGGTCACAAGCGGTGATTTGACGTACGGCGGTGGTGAAGGTGGTGTCGCCTCATGGCACTGCAACCAGTACGGTTACAGCTACGGTCCAGGATACACTGGCTCCTTTGATGGATACATGTACTACATGTGGCGTTTCTGGTCGGGAGGACCTCAAACCAACCCAGGATATCCTGGCTACTACTACTACCCAGACGAATTTTGATTCCGATGGAGCGAAATCGATGAAGATACTAGCCCATCCTATGGAAGCTACCCATACCACTATTGGGGTGCCTACTACAACAGCTACCACGGTGGCCAAGGTGTCTACATGCCACCTGAAGGATACGTTGGATACGGTGGTTACTACAACATCTGTTATGACTACGCTTACTCGTTCTACAACAACCCGGGAGAAGGGGCACGAATGTCCTTCCCAATTGTCGATATCTCTGATTCATCGATTACGGGAGTAACAATGTACGTTGACGTATTGCACAACCGTGCGGACAACTACCAAGACCGCTTGGACTTGGTTGCCCGTGTTGGTAACGATCCAAGCGATCTCGGTGAATACGCTCGTGACAGCGGCACTGCGAACATCGATAACGGTGTAATCACTGGTGCTGAAACAGGTATTGCTATCGGTGGAAACTTTGCATCCGGTAACTTTGACAACATCGAGATTACATCTCCAACCGATCAAGGAATCGAAATTGTTGG
>JAKUNY010000085.1 GCA_022451765.1 Candidatus Poseidoniaceae archaeon | reverse complement strand
GGCAGAAAATACTCGATAGCCCGACTTAGATTTGATGACTCTTGCGTTCAACCCTCTCGTTCGAAGAGAATCTGCTTGAGTCTGGGCTTGCTTTTGTGTCAAGCCTCCTGCTCCGACTGATCGGTAAGTTCTTCCTTCGATTTTTCGGAAGGATGGTCTTTGAGTTGAATCCTGGTAAAATCCTCGGCTCGAAGCCTCAGCATAAGGCAACCTGGCCGTCGACATAGACCCGACTCAATCGCTGGCGTTATGAACCAAGCGCCACGAATGCACCAATAAGCACACTTCAAACCCTGCGCTTGAGATAGACGTTAGCACCTTTGGAGGTAGGCATGACCCTTGCATTATACCCCCTAATCCTTGCGATTTTTGCGAACTTGCGAGCGTTCTCTATGTTCATGAAAGAAGGCCTCGAACGATTTTTGCTTGTTCTAAATCTCGCCATTTCTTTGCCAGAGATTCTTCTTATGTCATTGAACCTACGTCCATAGATGGATCTGCCAGGATAAACGATTCGATTCCATAATTCGTTTCGTTGAATCATTGAAGCGTCCTGGTTGTAAGCGTCAAAGGCTATCGTGTCATCATACATTTGGCCGTCTGCCATTCGTCCCTGTGAACGGTATCGGATATAGCGGTCTGGGCCGATGGATTCTTTTACCCAACCAACCCCTTCTCTCTCGAAGTAAAAAGGCCAATTATCCCAAATTGCTTCTTTCCAGTCTTGGCCTGATAACGTCATGATGCTTGTGTCAATTGGTCTGTTGGCGATCGGTTGGTAATTTTGTAGTTGCCCCTCCTGCCTTAAGACGTCAGCTTGGTTATCATATACCCCAACGATTGTTTGAACCAACCTTGGATCGTCGACGGCCTCCGCATCATCTGGGCCGTCGCTCCTGGCTAAAACATAGAGAACGGGAGGCAAGGGGGCGATTGGTTCTCCGCTAAAGGTCAGGTCTTCGTTGAATGGAACTCCTCTCACTGGATATTGTTCCAGGAAATCTATGAAATCCTGTCCGTAGTAGTCAATTGGATTTACCTGAAATCGACTTGTTTCATCGGTGAAGGGATCGGTTATGAATTGACCATCAACCTCAAAACCGATTGGTTCAGGGTGTTTTGGGTTGAAAAAACGCCAGGCATTTTGCCTCTCCGATGGTATTGACCTGGCCCTGAAATCGTATGCCCTATCAATCGTCTTTTGAACATCGATAAGTGAATTCACGTCAGCCAAATTGGAATCTAACGCTTGATTCAAACCGTCCCATGAGTATTCATAGACTGCTTCTCCGTCCATAAGTTCCTGAAGGCCTACCTCGATGGTAGTATCGGCAAATTCTCTCATTTCGTCGAGGTTTTTTGGTCCTCTTTCATCCACAATCGCATAGACGTAGCGGGGTTCTTCAAAAAGAGCCCCTGGTATCGTTTCCTCCAACCTGTATCGGAAACCGTTGTCCTCGTAGGTCAATTCATTTGGTGGTGTTCGAATGAAACGGTTCCTCAAGGCGACCTCGATTGCGATTCTTTCTGCTTCAGGTAAATCCTGGATTGAAACAGAATAGTCGATTTCACGATCGTAAGCTCTCTCTTCCTCTTCATCCTTGTGATGTCGATTGTATCTGCGTTTTAATGACCCTTTTGCAGTCGGGATAGGCAAACCAGAAGTATCATCAAATTGGCTCAAACGTGCTGTAGTCATTGCTTCCGTTATTGCTTCCTCGATCTCGGTGTCGTTTTTTATTTCTCTGGGGCCGTCGATGATTGATTCTTTTCGCAAATAGATTGATGGGTTTTGTTCTTCTCTAAAGCGATTTTGAGCATGGATCATCTCGTGAACCACGACGTCCTCGGTGATTCCATCGTTTCTCTCCAGCGTATCTGGGTCAAAAATGACCTCTCTCCCCCTATTTTGCCCTGCAATGTCCTCGGGTAAATCCTCGACTCGCAGATTGACGCCCTTTTTGTGAAATTCTCTCCTCTCTTCAGCGGTAAAGTAGGTGTCGATAATTTCGTTGACCGTTGCTTCTTCTGATCGTGATGCGTCTTTGACATCGAATTTCCGGAAAAAAACCCTATCTCGACGTGGGCCTGCCCCTTTTTGGTTGGCTTCTTGAAATCTTTTGACCGCCGCTTCCGCGTTGACTTTGGCCTGAGCCGTTGCTTCATCGATTTGCCGTTCAAGGTACCTGGGTTGAAACGCGGCGAAAGCAAGGTCGATGTCGGATTTGCGCATCGTGTGTTGGGCCGTTCCTCTTGTCATTCTGTTGAGGAATGGAAAAATCGCATCAAAGTTGTAAAACAAAAACATGGGGTCAAGTTTTGTGGGATCTCTGACAGAAACGGCGTATTGGTTCGGTCCTGTTCTTTCCCTGGAAACACGCCCAGCATTCGGACCGACTCGATCAACATAGAAATCCCCCTCCCCTGTTCGTTTTACTTCGAAGTAGTCAAGAATTTCCAAATCCAATTCAGCACCTGCTAAACGGCCAGAGGAGACCCGCACTTTGCGATTATACATGCGGGGAGATTCAATTTTCCCGTCAAGAATGGATTTTGCGATATGGCTTGGTTGCTGATTCCTCCGAAGCATGACCGATGCGCCTTCTGCAACAAGACGCTCGTATTTCTTCGTTGACAAAAGCATATCATGAAGCTCTCGAGCCAAAGCAGACTCATCGTTTGATTTGACGATCGCCTCCAGGCTGGTTCTATCCACGATTTACCACCATCCTGGATTTTGAAATGTGAATGCTGATGTTTGAATGATCGTCGTGTGCGCTGTAAAGGAGGGTTGGTGAGTATTCGGCGACCCATTCAGCCACTTGGCAATTCGTGAGGAGCGAAATTCTGATTCCAACGACTACCACCTCAAATCAGCCTCGTGCATCCATCGTCAAGCTTCACTGGAGACTTGGTCTTCACGAACAAACGCGCACCACATGAAAGCGGAGCAAGTGGTTGGTAAATCATCTCGCTTGGACCCTCAATGCTCATTGAATTTGCACGTATTGATCCGAGCGAAGTCTGTAGTGTGATGGGAGGCCTTGGATCCTCGGGATTCTTCCGATTCCATGCTATGTTTGCTTGATTGACATGAATGATTTTTTGACGCCCTTTTTGTCCTGGCTTTACACGCTGAAGTTTGCACGTCCTATAAACAGCATATTTTCCCTCAGCATGCTTCACAACACGGGCATTCATCCCGAGTTCCCTGGTTCTTTGTGCAATACGGTCAGCGGTTTTTTTGTCGATGCTATGGTCGGAGAGAACGTGCCGCCGATCGTCGAACGTTCTGATTGGGCTTACCATTTTCAAACCTCCATTTCCTCTGCATCGCTCAACACTCGGATAGCTGAGTATGCAAGCAAAACGAATGCAATGATTCCATCGAGGTAATTCCAACCATTCAGACCACCAGAACCGAATTCGAGCAATTCTGGATTATTGGAAAAATAGGTCGGAGCAAGGAATCCATAAATTAGGAAACCAGCAAACAGCAGGATAGCATCCATCAATACAATTTCACCACCCATGCTTCGTCTCGAAAAATAGGACACGGCTATCAAGAATAATGAGGATGCCAGGAATGTGGTAGCAACCGTGAATTCGTAGGTATCAAGCCATACGCTGTTCAGAAATCCATCTTCACAGGGTTCAACGTAAGCTGTCGAAGGGTCTGCTTCTTGAGCCGAATGTCCGACTTCGCATTCATCTGAAGAAAATGCATCAAACCAAGTCGTTGCTTCACCGCTTTCAGAATAATTCGAGACTGTGTTTTCTCCATAAAGGACGTGATAGGTCTGCGAAGCTACCAACACGGCGATGATGAAAACGAAGGCACCAGCGTAAGAGAACCTTATTTTGATAACGTCGGAGGCCTTAGCCCTTGAACCGAGCGGATCGTCGTTCCTCACTATCAAGAAATTGAGCAGAGCGTAAACCGCTACAAAAATGAAAGTTCCAACGATTGAAGCCCAAATGGTATCGATTAGACCACCTCCAGCAGATAAGTTCCTCGGCCATTATCCCAAAACGCATTCGCATAGATTTTCTCGGTAGTTGGATCAACAATTACTTGGTCTGAAGTGGCATAGACGATGCGTAAGTCTCCGTTGTCCCCTGCGCTTCTCATGACGTTCATCGCATCCTGGCGCGTGTTTAGATAGGTTGAGAACGGCGTCCCATCCATTGTTTGAACCTGATACTTGTGCTGATTTACTGCGTCCAAGACGGCCAGGGCGTCTCCCCCTGCCCTTCGAACCTCTTCGGCGGCTACGCCCTTGTTCTGGTCGTTTATCGCATCGAAATCGACACCTAACCACTCCGCCTGTTGGTAATTTTTGGATTTCGTGCCATCAAACCTTTGTGGTAAGATCCATCTTGAGAGAATAGTTGGCGCAATCATTCCTGGTTCCATTTGCTCCCCGTCGACGAACAATCGGTATTCCTTAGCATCCAGTCGGTAGTCATCACGATCTCTTGCGACTTCCCATCCGACCCATCGGCCATTTTGGTCGACAACCACTTCGCCATCAACGATTGCTAATCCTGGAGCAAGTCTCCCGTAATCCTCGTAGTTTGATGATGTGTAAACCTCATACCGTGATTTCTTTTGAGCGGTCAAGAAAGCGTTCCTGATTGCATCGTCCATGGTCGACTGATTTGTTTCCACGTAAGGGAATCCTGAAATGACGTTCCCCATGGAATCAACCACCAAGTAGGCGTTTCGCTTGTCCGTATTTGGAATATCACCCTGAGGCCTTGGCATGAAAGTCCAATAGCCTGTAGGGAAACCTTCAGGCACCTCCATTTGAGGAGTGCCGAGGACTGGATTGAGTTCGAGGTCAGAAAAGAAATCCTGTCGGTTGATTTGTCGGCCACCCCATTCGATTTCGGATTGGCCTTGAAAGACTTCTTCTCGGAACAGGTTGTTGATCGCATCTGCTATTTCATCGGCTGATTGAATTCCCATTTTTTCTGTATTCTCTTCGTTGAGAGTTGCCGCAGTTCTCCTTACCCCATCCAGGGTTTCGCTAACCTTTTCTGGAAGTAGTCCAGTAGGGGAGATGAATGATTCCTCGAATAAGCTGTTCAGTGCCTCCATCAAATCATCGTCATCAGGAGTTGTTTCTCCATCATCAATGCCAAAAATATCGAATTCGTCCAGGAAGCCTGCTTGAACCATTTCGCCAGTTCCTTCACCAGCAAGCAGTTTTTCTCCGTAATCGAACGGAAGACCGCCCCCTTCTGATTGCTTCAAATCCGATGCACTACGGGCTTCAAATCCTGTTGATTGCCCCAGTCCTGTGTCGGCAAATAGGTCATCAATCATTGATCGTAGAGCAAAACCCTGCTCTTCTTCGATCATACCCCCTACATCTCGCATTTCGATGTTGTTTGATAGCGAGTCGAGAGCGCGGATTGCTTCAGGGCCGCCCATGAGTTCCAGGTTTTTTCTCCAATCAAGTGCTGGATTATATCCAGGTTGACCTGAAAGCCAATCTCTCAAAGCGACTTGGTCTATGCCAACATCTGGTCGTTGAAACCTTCTCCATGGTGGCCGAACATAAGTTCGGTTGTAGGAACGTCCAGGTCTCAAATAGAGATTGAACCCGCCCTTAACAGGCACGACTCGAGAGTTGTAGCCTCTTGAACGAATGTGATTGGCAACCTTTTGGGCGCTTGATGTCGAAGCAAAGTTTGGTCTGTTTTGTGAGCCCAAGCGAATGAAGCCCTGGCCTCCGAACTGTCGGACGGTGTTATATGTCACTTACCTCTGCTCCGAATTGGTATCATTACAGGCTTTTGGCCTTTCTTCTGTCGAATATAAATTGCACTTCCATTCTTGACAGGGATGACTCGCGCATTCATTCCTCTTGCCCTCCAATAACCTGCCATATATCTGGCTTGGTCTCGGGTTCCATAGACGTCATCAAGAATGAATCGTTTGCCGTCAAATTTCCGATACGATCCAGTTGAACGTTCAAACATTGCAGAATTCCTTCTTGCATAGTTTCTATTAATCGCTTCGATAATTTCACTTTGGGTTTTGTGTGTGTTGCTTGCCTTCGCATGCTCTTTTTGAATCTCCTTGAGATCGTTGGCCTTTTTCCACCGACGAAATTCCATTCTCTCATTCAATTCCTCGAGTTCCCTTTCCAGGTCTTCAGGATCTGTGGCGGTTTCAAGGTCGACTTCGAGAACTCTCAATTCTTCGTCGAATTTCTCCCATTCGCTTACGGGCCATTTTTCTTTGAATTTCTCTTTCATTTCCTTTGAAACGCCGTAAGTTTTGCAC
>JAKUNY010000084.1 GCA_022451765.1 Candidatus Poseidoniaceae archaeon | reverse complement strand
GCTACAGGAAAGATCCAGATTCTGATTCGACAGTCGCCTCTGGCCATCGCTTGCGGATTCTGATCCTACCCATGGTTACGGGAACCATCTTGATGGCTGCGATTTACTTCCTTTTCGGCGAAAATGGAATTTTCTCCCAGATAGGTTCGTTTCTGCCAGCGAGTTTGGGTGGTTTGTTTGTCGTATGGGCATTTGCACAAGGGCGGTTCTTCGGGCTTGCAACGATGAGAGCAATAACCGTTCCATCTGGTGGCCAGAGCAGCGCCGATGGTTACTCCCCAATACCGTCTTTGGTCATGACTTCAACGCTCGTTGTCGTTTTGACCCTTGCAGTGACCGAGGGATTTCGTTTCTTCCTCGGAGGCTCGTCGTTCACTGTGTGGCCATACCTGTTCTCTTTTGCAGTGTACGGCTTGTGCATCTACGTAACATGGGGGCAGCGCAGAAAAGCAGCGATGCATTCTACAACCCACACCGTTGCCAGAAAGTGGTTCTGGGCAACGCAATTGTTCATCACGTGGCACGTGCTTAGCATCTTCCGAAGCATTGACAACACCTTTTCCGAACCGGTGATGTTCATCGAAGAATTGTTTCTCATGATCGTCACGGTGTTCCTTGCGATCTGGGCACTGACGAGCAAAGGTGAAGGATCGAAATCGACGTTATTCACGGAAGATAATGCACTGTTCTGGGGTGTTGCGTTTGGCTACGCTTACGCTGGCAGCGTTGCCATGGTCACCTCTGTCATGGAGGACGTGAAATATGTCTTGATAGGTGGACACATACTTGTTGTTGCAACGGTCATGTGGTCCCAACGAAGCATGCTTGAATCCAAAATAGAACGCATCAACAGTGATCGTGGCATCGCCGAATCAGTTGAACATGTTGAGATTAACAATGGATCAAATGAGGTAAAACTCCAAGCAGGTAGGATTCAAACCGACGAGTCTGATTCTGTACCCGAAGAGCCTGTTACAGATGAACAGAGCATCGGCGATCCTGTTGATTGGAGCCAACAGGATGAATCATTGGGAGATTCAACAACGTGGGATGATGAGATTGAGTTGCTCGACTAATCTTCACCAATTCCAGACAGCAGCATAACAATTCGGATTGTTCCTTCAAGATCGGGTGATACCCTCGCGCCGAGTATGACCTGTGCTTCAGAATCAACCGCTGAGGTGAGGGCCGTAGCGATTTCATCAACTTGTCCAATCGTCATGCCCATTCCTCCCTCAATCTGCAACAAGCAGCCCTTGGCGCCCGCCACGTTCATCGGTGCAAGCGGGGCTTTAATCGTCGCATTGTAAAGGCTCTCAAGTTGGTCATGGTGACCTGTACCCACCAACATTGTTGAGGCGCCTTGGTGTTGCACAATCGCTCTCAAATCCATGAGATCGAGATTAATTAAACCCATGGAGAGGAGCGTGCGCACCAAACCATCGATGAGGTCTTCAACCCACTCTGAACCCATGCTCCAATCCTTACCCCGATCACGTGCTTGGCGTGCAAGTCGGTCCAGTGAAAGCTGGACACAAACGTCCGAATGATGTTCCAGTCGTTTTATCTCTGCCTGAGCAATCTTCTTTCTCGTAGGCTGGTGATCGAACGGAAGAGCTGCAATCGAAAGCACCGTGGCGCCGTGGAGTTTCGCCTGGCGTGCGTATTCATGGGAAGCACCTGTACCGGTGCCTCCGCCCAACCCTGCTACAATGATAACCAATTCAGCCTGTTCAAGGAACGGGCGCGTCCTTGTGGCGAGACCTCGCATTCGCTGCTCTGCAAGCGGTGGGAGTGCAGCACAACCAAGGGCATCCAGAGTGTGTCCTAAGCGAATAATGTGTGCACCTTCAACGTCGGGAAACCGATCGTCTGCATCAAGCATCAAAAGCGAGGCTCCTGCTCCGCGCTGATGTGCTCGAGCAGCCCAGATGCAACCAAGTCCTCCGATTCCTGTGATGAGGATTTGGGAAGACTCCATACGCAACCCTTGACCATAACGCCCTTGAACTTACCCTATTTCTCAACAAAGCGCATGTATCGTCGACGGGCGTCACGGGCCCATGCGTTGTCCGGTTCAAGGTGCAGTACTCTGTCGTAGTACTCAACGGCTGTCTCAAACTCAGACAGGTGCCGGCCGTACAAGTGGCCCAAGTTTGACAGCACTGGAATGCAGTCCTCATCTTCATCGAGCATGTTCAACAGAAGACGCTCAGCAGCCCCTAAGTCATTTTTCAGCATCAAATCTTCCGCTTCATCAAGACGCTCGAGCTGGCTGGTAGAGAGGTCGTATACATTGTCAAAAGGTGTTTCCGCCATGAGGTAGCGACACGGTTGAATCACAAGAATCCTTGCCTTGTAATATTTTGAGCGAAAAACGCTACACTGCAAAGCATTATTCTTGCGTTTCTCTGACAACGTTTAAGGGGTCCATGTCAGTCGTAAGTCCATAGGGTGCGGCCGTGTTAACAACCTCGTTCTCAAAACGTCGCACCATCGTGGTTGCTGTGTTGCTTCTTCTGCTTTTCCCGAGCGTTGCAACATCGCTCCCTTCAGGCATCGGTGGTCAACAGAACGACATCGATGATGTTGCTAAAGAAGGTTGCCTCTGCCACAACGGAGCACCAGCGAACAATGTTCAGGTAATTCTCGACAGCGTTCCGTACGCTTGGACACCAGGCGAAACATACGACCTCCAACTCCACATCATCGGCGGACCTGCCGCCGGAGGACAATATTCTGCCGGGTTTGCCATGCGAGTCTCTGGCGGTGAACTCGGCGGAACCGGCGTCGATAACTGGGAAGGGGACGTTGAATCCCTCACCCACACATCTGCATCGGCAGCAGAATCAGATCGAATGTGGGACATCACATGGACCGCCCCAGCAGAGGGCGAAGGTACAATCACGTTTTGGATCACAGGCAACAGCGTCAACGGTGACGGAGGACTCGGTAACGTTATCGAAGACATGTGGAACCAACTCACCTTTGCTCTCGTCGAAGGCGATGAGGATAGTCTTGCTCGTGGAACACGAACGGTCTTTGCAGGCGACGGAAACGTTGCACCTCCAGAACCTGAATCTCACGGCGCTGACTTGCACCACATGGGAGCAAAACTTCGAGCGCACTGGCTTGGACTCCTCGGTTTCGGAGCGGTCATCATGTGCGTTGTCTTTGCTGGATTGATGCTCCGATATGGTTTCTCCACATCCTATGAAGGCCGAAGCAACCAATTGAGGCTTCGCTACAAACTCATGCGCAGAGGTGACCAGTGATGTACGATGACTCGATCAACAACCTTCTGAAAGGTGTGGCTGATGGTTCAATATCCGTCAAGGATGCTCGGAATGCATTGGAAGGTGTTGAATTAACAGAAGCTCAGATGGATGAAGCCATCAATCACGGTGTTCACGACATCGCCGAATCTGGTACCATCGTGAGCGCAAGCCTCGCCCCGTCCGGTGGCTCATATCTCACCATGTTTTTCTTTGCATGGGGCATCTTTTGGGCCTGCTACTGGGCCTTCTCCTTGATTTACGGTCTTGCAAAGAGCTGGGATCAACAACAACTCGCTTTCCACCTAGCAATGACGCTAACAACACTGATTTTGATGGGTGTTATCTACCTCAAGTACATCTTGCCAGACACCATTATCGTCAAACATTCCCAAAACAAATACGTTCCTGAGCACGCCAAAGATTGGAAGGAGTACAAGTGGTGAAGCACATGGCGAAGGATTACAACTTATTTGTTCCTGAATCAAAGGACGGAGTCGTCAACGCCGGCGAGACCGTCATTAACCGAAGACAATTCCTTCGATATGGATTCACCACTGTGACGGGTGTTCTTGCCGCATCATTGGGCGTCCTTGGATTCGCTGCGATTCTCCTCCCTCCTGGGGGAAGCTCGGCAGGTGACCTTTCCGTCAAATTCTGGGCCAAAGGCCGTGAAGATACCGCCTGGTATGGCGCCAAACATCTTCAATCGATGACCAAAGCAGATTTTGTTGCAGAAGCCGCAAATTCAAACACAGGAACATCGGGAGCATCAGGTGTTTGGAACGGCGTTCCTGTCGTCGTGACTTATGTCGAAGACTCGAAATGGCAAGGATCTCCAATGGACAACAACAAGGCCCGTTTCCAAATGATGGAAGGATACGATGAGTCAGGGAAATACATCGGCCATTTCGAAGACATGGTCGCTGTCGACAGTCGAATATACCCCTCGGACGACATCATCATGGTTTTCGGCCGATGCACGCACCTCTGTTGCATCCCAGGATGGCAACTTGTATCCAACTCGTACACCGATGAAACGTGGCCACCAGCCGGCACACACGCTGGTGGCACCAAGGTTTTCTGCATTTGCAACTCCTATCGCTATGCCACGACGGCATTGGAGATGACCACCAACCGCAACCGCTCTAACGGTGCTACCTTTACCTACGCAGGTGTACGAAAATCAGGCGGACCAGCTCCCGTTGGCCTACCACTTATTCCTGTTGAACTCAACAACGATGTTATTGAGGGAATAACCGACTATGTCGATTGGTTGACGCACTGTGATTGAGGTGATACGATGACAACAATGTTCTGGATTCTTTGGTTTTTCATTGCCTTTATTATCGTCCTTGTGGCCTTTACGCTCCGCAAGGAAACGGAAGAGATGCCTCGTCGTGAAATTCTTCGCGCTGTCGAATCCACAGGAGGAATGGGTATTTCTGAACGGGCCTTCTTGTGGGTTTTCTCATGGATGGACACACGTTTCCGTATCCAAGATTATTGGAACATGTCCAAGGGTGCATATTACAACATGCACCGTCAGATGCCACTGACGCACGCCGAGAAGTACCACTTCAGAATTATTTGGTATTGGTATCCTTTGTACTGCCTTGGAGGAATCTCCTTCCTCAGTTTCATCATCCTCGTTCTCACGGGAACCATCCTCGGTATTTACTACGTACCTGGAGGCGAAGGCGATCCATCGCCCGCTTACGCATCAATGGAATTCATCATGCTTGAGTTGCCGTTTGGCTACATCATCCGTGCTGTGCACCACTGGGGTACACACTTCATGGTCGCATCCGTGTTTTTGCACATGTGTCGCGTTTACTTCACAGGTGCATACCGAAACCCACGAGAACTTAACTGGCTCATCGGTGTGGCATTGATGGCACTCACCATCGTCTTTGGTTACTCAGGTTATCTCCTACCGTGGGACAGCCTCGCGTACGGTGCTGCAGTGATTGGAATCAACCTTGCAAACTCATCACCGCTAATTGGAAAGTACATTGCAACATTGCTCTTTGGTGGTTCCTCGCTTACACCTCGAACCGTTACCCGTATGTACTTCATCCACGTTTTTATTCTGCCAGTGATAGTGACCACATTGATCATTATTCACTTGTTTATTGTTTGGGTACAAGGAATTGCGGAGCCACATTGATCGGAGGAATTTGAATGGGATTAATGGAAAATTTAGGACGAGTTGCAACCTCGTACATGGATGAAAAAGCAAAACTTCAGGAAGCCGGTGAAAAGCGAAAGCGCACGCGAATGGGTCATGGATTTTGGCCACATGAGGTTCTTCGTGATACCATTCTTTTTGCTTTCATGGCCGCCGTTTTGCTGTTTTACGCATGGTTAATTCCACCGCCATTGCACGGTGCGGCAGATCCTTATGCGCAAGCAGGATTCGTTTTCCCTGACTGGTACGTACTGTTTTCCTACGGATACTTACGATGGGGAGAGTACCTACCGCAATTCACCGTCCCTACCGGCTTCATTGGTGACATTGTCGGACAACCAGTCTTTGCTTGGAACGCTGCATGGTGGGGTGCTGCACTGACCGGCATCCCAGTCGGTATCCTTGCACTTCCACCGTTCCTTGGAGGCCGTGAGAAGCGACCTGTTGAAGACCCGTGGTTTGCAGCAGCAGGTGCTGTTTACCTTGCCCACATCTGGTTCATCTCGGTCTTTTCGATCAACATCTTCCTTGAACTGTACGGGAAGAATCGGTCGGATTATTGTAAACTTGATTCGCACGGAGATCTGTTGTGTGGAACGAGGTCTCCGTGGATTGCAGAGATTTTCAATGCTGTGCCGTGGATTTTAACGGGCATGCTGTTATGGATTGTCATCTACTTCGTTGGCCGGAACATACTCGTCAAAGCATGGGGCGCTGGATTTACGCCCGAACACGGCAAGCGCCTCATCGTCGGAGCTCTTGTGATTTCAGCAGGAGCATCTGTTGCAACCTTCGAAACGTACGACAACGGATTCTGGGAAGCAGGCGGACTCTTGACCATCAAAGGGCTCACTCACG
>JAKUNY010000083.1 GCA_022451765.1 Candidatus Poseidoniaceae archaeon | reverse complement strand
CAAGGTTTGAATTCATCGAAATGGAATCCATGCTCATCATTTTGATCATAATCACCGGGGCGTGCGAGGGTTGGAGCAAACATCAACTGAATCATGGGCCACAATTGGACAAAGTGTTGCATATTTGCAGTAATGAATGCCTCTAAATCTGCCTCTTCGGCTTCTTGCATGGCTCTTAATTCATCGGAAATAGTTCCAAGCTGTTGGAGTTCTTCCGCTTCACAGAGTTCCATCTCATGGCATGTCTCGATGAGTGTTTCAATCAAATCAGCGATTTCAACGGCAGACAATGGTTGCGGCTCACTCTCAACAATGTCCACCGGTCCAAATGAGACTGGGCCAAGAGATGTTGGGTGGAGGTCATCAAATTGGCGCTCAATTTTCATGAGTTCTTGGGAATGCACATCACCGATTGGAGCAATGACGAATCCACCTTCCGAAATTCTCTCTTCCATCCATGTTGGTACCGATGAAACACTTCCTGTAATCAAGACTCTGCTCAAATCGCCGGGCAGTTCGATTGGGGCTACATCAATTGATTCAACTTGCCGGATGTCGACGGTTGGCCAACCTGCGAGAGCATTCGCAGTGTGGCGGATAATTTCAGCCGAAGGGTCGATGAGAATGACGCGACCATGTTCACCAACAATGCTAGCGATGAGTGCAGCGATATAACCTCCTTTTGAGCCGACCACAAGGACTTCTTGCCCTTCTTTTAACTCAAGGTGATGAAGTAAAGTAACAATCATATGTGGGGCAGAGATGGTTTTGACTCCACCTTTTTCAGTTTCCATGAAAACAACGGGTCGGTCGTGAAAGAAACCGTCAAAATCGTACGTTGTGAACTGCTCGAGGTGAAGCACATACATTGCTTCACGCACGGGTTGAGGGACTTCAATTCCCGAATCAGAAATCCTATCGAGAAGTTGTCTCATCTCCTCCATAGAGTCCTGAACACATTGACTCATAAAAACATGAGCGAATCAAGATATGTCTTCTTGGATACGTTTGAGAATTTCTTCTGGATGTTCGCTCGCATCAAATTCTGGGGTATTTTCGTTATCTTGCGGCAATTCATCAGCAATGTTTTCCTTGATACGGTTTATCAGACCTGCAAAGGATTCAATCTGGTATGCATCGGTTTGGTCCATGTCTGCTTCCATTGTTTCGACAATTGTACGCGCCTGTTCTGCAGTCAAACGAACATCTGTCATCGATGAGAACATGTCGTCCATCAAAATCCCCTCAATCTTGGTGAGGTGTGCTGAGATTGTTGCTCTTGCAAGGCCTAGTTGCTCTGCAAGTTCCGTTATCTTGATTCGTTTGGGTAGGTCATAGTAACCTCGATCATATGCAAACTTCGCAAGTTTGAGCTGCTTTTCAGTTAGAACAGAGTCATGGTCCTGTGGAGTGAGTTTTAATGTCCTGGCGCTTATTCGATCAGGTTTTGCCATGAGTCGTAGAACACCTGACAACAGACGTAACTTCAAGGACGACCCTTGTATGATGTAGGTCAATCCATCCTCATCGAGTTTTGAACCTGCTACTGCATACGTCCCGTTGGTTCGAGCATTGAGAGATGGGACAGGATGAATAATTTTGCATATAACGAGGTGACCTTCATCCGGTACATCGGATTCCTGAACGATCTCAAGCACTTCTAGAGATTCCACGGTTCGAAGGTCATCGATTGTATTCCCTTTTTTGAGATGAAACTTAAACAAACACCGGATGTCTTTCGGAACTCGTTTGATGTATGAAAGAAACTCAATGCGGTCTGCAATCTTTAGAACAGGGCCGATGCCAATGCTCTCCAGGCGGTCACTCCGCCAAAAGAAGGATACCTCCCGCATGGGTGATACTCTCTGTTCTTCAAAATAAGTGAATCGACAGACCGTTTATCTCATTTCAAGCCAACCGAGGAAGCTTGCAATCGGCAGAAAAATCGCAAGAAGCATGTTGACTCGCTTGCGCTGATTCCGCAATTTTTCGGGCAACTCTGGTGCAATTTCGATTGCTGAGGTATATCTTGATTGGCGCGTTTTCGGAAACGCTTGGTCCAATATCGACAGAACCTTTGCTCGTAATTCGGGTTGCCTGCTCCCGCCAACACCTCGTCCAACCATGTATCGTATAGGGAACTCATTTGTTAGAGGTGTTGTTAGGCGTAGAATTTCCTCAACTCGACTTGAGTCATGAAGGTCGATTCGAACCGTTCTCCCATCGCTGCGTACATGGCTAAGAGCTCTCCATTTCCCCCGACCTTCATCCATCCCATCCAAGGCTTCCAATGTTCGCTGAATCGGAGGCGTGCTGGAAGTGACGGGCCGCTCTCTTTTTGCTAAAAAAGGGCCGAGAAGTATTCCACCCACTAACGGGAAAATGGTGATGAGGTAAACGATTCGCAACAACTCCTCAGGGTTTGTTAACGCAGATACAAGAGCAAGACTGAACCCAAAATAGAGTCCTAAGAAAGCCCCTGCTTGCAGACCGAGCCACAAACCCACGGGTTCAGTTGAAGCCTCCGCCATACCACCTGCATGGAGATTAACGAAAAGAACCCGTCGATAAATAAAAAATTAAAACATTCTTTTGGATAGACATTTCATGGAGCGAAACGGTCTCGAGTCTAGGACAAGGGACCAGAAGGTGGGCCTTTGGATAGGTGGAATCAGCTTCTTCTTCCTCGCTTCTTTTTTCCTTGCGCCAGCGCTTGTTGAATCGGGTACAATTGGCGAACTCTCTGGTCGAGCCAATATGCTGGATTTCCACAAGGAAAACGAGTACAACTTCACATGGACGGATTTGAATATTTACAGTGCATCAATCTATGCGTTTGGCGACCTGAATTGCCACAACAAACATGAACGATCGTGGACAGTTAATGGGAACCAAATGCCTGTCTGCGTACGAGATGTCGGAATATTTGCAGGGCTTGCTTTGGGCGGCTTCATTTACTCAAGGCGAGGCGTTAACCGTTGGACAATCAGGGATACGTTCTTGTCAATTTTACCAGATGACAGGCTCCAACCCGTTTACCGTTCAAATCGCAGAACCATGGTTTTCATCGCTGTTGGTCTCATCTGCGTTGTTCCGTTGGCATTGGATGGATTTACACAACTTCTAACAGATCGTGAATCTACTGCATTCCTCCGATTGGTCACGGGTGTACCGTTTGGCTTTGGACTCGGACTCTTTTTCGCCGCTGCGTACAGTGCCAGGCCAAACAAATTCAGTGGACCTGGACAAGTCCAGTTACCAGGAAACGTACGATTCCAGAGACCACCTCAAGAAGAGGAATGATCTGGAGGCGGCATTGTCCACCACACCACCAATTGTTCAGCATTTTCCGGAACAGGGCAATTTTCATGACCGCTGGTCAAAATTTTCAAGCGTTCAATGGTGTTCTCGACAGCTTTGTTGACCTGCGCAGTGTTCTGCTGGAGAACATCTTCAAGCGCCTTTTCCCAAGCCTTCTCTGGGTTGTTTCTCCTCCATGTGGACATAAGTACCCGAAATGGCCACATGGCCAAGGTTAATCTTGCAAAACCAATCCATGCGTCACGTAGTTTGAATACCTGTCCTTCAGCGAATGGTATGTGATTTTGTTGCCGGTGAATCCAATTTGCTTCTTCGAGCCACTTGACAAGTCTCTGTGTATGTCGCTGTGTGACCATTCGATGAGGGCCGAGTGATTTGTGCAAGCGTGGAATCTCGCACGATCCTGCCATCAATGACAACGTTCCAAGAATCGACCAACTCGATCGCGCAAAGGGATTGCTTGGTACATCTGATGCCCTTGCTCGTTTTGAATCCCATTCGTCCTCAGCGTTTTGCATCCATTGAGCAGGGGAACGTCCGCTCAACCAACCAATGTGCACGGATGTACGTTCCATGGGCGCTCCGGGAAGGCGGGTTTGCTGTTGTACATCATGGGCCAGTTTATTGAGTAAGTATCTATCGACTTTATCTGGATCAACATTTAAGGGTACTGGCCTTCGATTGAAAAATGAGCGCAGTTCCCGACGCAATTTCTGCCGAAGTTCGTCCAAACCTCCCTCGTTCAAGATTGGCCCAACAATGCAACACTTATCGAACGGTGGCGCCACCTTTACCGCACCTGTAAACAAATCATTGAATCCTTGGCGTATGGTTTTTTGGATCTCAGGTGTTTCAAAATACTCTTGTTTGTCGCTACTCATTCGAAGAGTCGCATGCTTGATTCGTTCAATGGCTCGGTTGGGGTCACAATCAATCCAGACCACGAGATCTGGAATCATTGAGGCTGAGTTGACTTGACATACAGTATCAATACCTAGTTCTCCAACCACGCCTTGGTAAATAATGGATGAGTGGATGTTGCGATCGGAAACAACAACCTCGCCTTGCTCCAATCGTGGCTTAATCCAGGTGGGTGAGCGATCAAGCCGATCGGCGGCAAACAAACCCGCTTCTTGGAGTGGAGTTTTATCTCCAATTTTAACGGATTCGAGAGCGAGTTTTCCGAGGTCGCTATGACGACGCGGTTCATGGGTACGATGGACTTCATTGAACGGGTAATATTCGAGAAGTTCAGTGAGGATTCTGACGGCTTCGCCTTTGCCTGAACCATCCCCGCCTTCAACGGTGATGAGGTACATTACTCCACCTCATCGTCCTGAAATTCATCACGAGCGAGAATCATTAATCCCATTCCGCAAAGAATCAGAAACGGTCCAAATACAATAAATCCACGACTAAAGAGTGCAAATCCTGCAAAATATTGTGTTTTTCGGTAGTTTTTACCCCTTCGTGCACCGTAGGCTGCACTGATTCCAACAACCCCGGCAAGAATTGTGACAAGTGCAATGCCTGTGGAAAGTGCAACTGCATTTTCGAGTGACCAACCAGAGTTTGAGCGTGTGAAGTCCTCTGGAGTTGCTGTTCCGTTTCCTTTCGTAAGTGTGAATGGAGTCTGTGTTGCACCCTCTGGCGTGAACGTTCGCTCAACCGTGAGGTACGAATCGAATGAAACACGGAGCACGTGCGTTTTCGAAACGACGTTTTTGAATTCATAGTATCCATATGAATTGGTTTCGGTCGGCAGGATGGTGGTATTTGTCTCCTCATCAACGAGCTCAACGGTCACTCCCTCCATCGCATCACCTGATTCAGCTTCCAAAACGATTCCGTACACGTCGACTACGCTCTCTTGTTCCAATGAACTGTTCAACAATTCAGCCGGATTCCCCTGCAGCAAAAGGAGTCCAGTGATGATTCCAAGGACGCTTCCTATGAAGATCAGGGATGAAGCAAGAGTGAGGAGACCGGTGCTCTCATCGATAAGAAGAAGCTCCTCGCCTTGGGTTGTTGAAGCCACGATTTCTGTCTCTTTCACAACGAGTTCATCGTCCTCTTCCTCACCGTGTAGTTTTTTCCGAACACGTGCTCTTAGTGCTTCACGTCGTTCGTTTATGTCCATTGCAAGCCCTCGAAATCGAACTGGTGCGCGAAAAAGATAATTCCCCAGTGTATCCGCGCACGAAGACCTATCCTTTCAAACGCACGCTTTCATGCAACCCAATGAAAACAAGCACTATGAGGGCAATAATCGAAAAGATTCCTCCCGTGACAAGCGGGCTGAAGGAAGGCATAGCCTCCTCGTTTGCACTTGGACCAACAGTTGTCTCATTTTGTTGATTATCGAGCCAAGACCCTTCTCGTAGACCAAGTTCGATGAGACGCCCAATGTGAGCTAGCGATTCGTCTGAAACCTTGTCGGGGGTATCTTCGTGAGTGTGCCAATAACCCTCCCACATGGTCGCATTCTCTCCGTATCGTATGTCGATGAAATCGATTGCCGGAATTCCAACATTGAGCATCGGAACATGGTCGTCGATGACACCATCCGTTTGGGTAAAGTTGACGATATCAAGTCCCGGTGCACCGTTGCAATCAGTGATGTTGTCCATAAGACCGAGTGGACCTGACAACTGTTCAACAGCGCCCCATAGACGGTTCCCACCTTGATGATCCAGATACGGTGGATAGGTTCGATAGATCTTCAAATCAGCATCCCCGATCATATCGACCAAGAGGAAGGCATCAATGCGGCTGATGTCTTTACTGGAGATGTTTTCAGCCCATGCTTTCGCTCCAAGCATGGACGGCATCGGGCCTTGATCCTCAGCATCGGTTAGGAGAATCCAAACCTCGTGTTCAAGCCCCATCGAGGGAACAAGGCGAGCAAGTTCCCACAAAACTGCGACCCCACTTGCTCCGTCGTTTGCTCCCGGAATCGGCACATCTGTCATGTTTGGATTGGGATCGCGCTCTGCACGGTCTCTCGAATCATAGTGTGCGGCAAGAACAACAACAGAACCGTTCTCTTCTACGTTTTCAG
>JAKUNY010000082.1 GCA_022451765.1 Candidatus Poseidoniaceae archaeon | reverse complement strand
TCTTCACGAATTGTGCTTCCTCGCTTACTCCTTGTTCGTACTCATCAAACAAGTCAACCCATTGCGGAGCAATCTTGAGCATTCCGGCTCGCTCTAAGTCATGCTTTTCCTTTCCTTTGATGGCATCGTGTGGTGTAAGGTCGCCGACAACAATTTCCGCTACGTCGTGGACAAGACACATCGCGAGAACTCTCGACAGGTCCAGATGATCTGGACACAAACGCAAGGCCAGGACAGCCATTCCCCATGAGTGAGCAGCTACTGACTCAGGGTTCTCGACGCCTGCTCGTACCCAACCTGATCTAGGTATATCTTTCAATTGTAAAAGTGTGAGAAGCTCTTCTCGCATGAGCATGGGAGTGGACGAGTACTCAAAACCCCTGTGCTTCTCGGTAAGGTCATGCAGAAGGGCGAACCGTCTTGGTGGAACGAGGCACTTACGTACCTCAGAGATGATGAAATCATGTCGTCATGCATCGAAACATACGGAACAGATGGCCTGAAAGGAAGAGGCGATTTGTTCTACACGATCGTTCGTTCAATCGTTGGTCAACAGATCAGTGTAATCGCAGCGGAAAGTATCTGGAATCGATTTGAAACCATGGTCGGCCAGGTTACTCCAGAGCATGTTCGCAAGTTTACAAAAGAAGAAATTGCCTCATGCGGAATTACACGCCCAAAGAGCGGTTATATCCTCGGTTTAGCCAATGATTCGGAAGAACTTCTCAATTTTCCTTATTCAACTTCGACCGAGCATGAGGTTCGAAAACACCTTATCCAATTCAAAGGGGTTGGACCATGGACGGCTGAAATGGTGATGATTTTCGCTCTCCTGCTACCCGATGTTTACAGTCCGAAAGACATCGGCTTGGTCAATGGCATCAAACGATTGTTCCCAGAGGTGGAAACCATGGATGAGGCAGAAAAAGTAGCAGAACGTTGGGCTCCTTATCGTACAATGGCTTGCTGGTATCTCTGGAGAACGCTTGACCCGATTCCAGTGGAATACTGATTTTTCCTTCGCAAAATGATTATATCTGTTCTGTTTCTAAGCAAAACATGCCTAAAACGTTTGACAGAGCCCCAGAGTTACCAAAAATGCGCCGTAGAATCGGTCGAGATACGACTGAACTAATGATTACCACACTCGCATTGATGGGAACTGCAGGTCTAGTTGGAGTAATGATACGTGCTTCCGTTTTCGATATCACTACACAAGAAGAATATGATTTTATCAAATATTTCTTTATCTCATCTACAGCAGTTCTTTGGTTGGTTGTCGTACGTTTGGAGTTAACTGCAAAAAAGAAAGCTGAGCAATTGTATGACACGCAAATGAAGGAATATGAAATCCTGAGAACGAAGTGGTTGGAAATTGCAACCATGAAGCTTGAAAGAGATGCGCAGAATTCAATGAATCCAAACGTGATGGTTGCACCAAAGGTTGTTGAAAATCAGATGGTTGAGATTAAACCTGAGCCTGTTGTTGGAATGGGTTCAGATGAGGAGAATTAGCAAAGTGGTCAGGGAGCGACCTCGTATGCACCACAGCCTCGACGGCTGGTCAAGTTGAGCATACTTGAGAACGAAGATCGTCACATTCCTCTTCCGCTCTTTTTCTCATCAATTGGTCTCATGACCGGGTTCACCCTCATCTTTCCACTGCTTGGAATCATCACCCTGCCATCAGCGGTGATGATCGTAGTCTCCATTGTGAATGGAGATATCTCATTTATCGATGAGGAAATCAATCCTTTCGTCACTGAGGAAGAGTGAAATCATCGATTGATTGCTTCGGAATCTTTCGCAAGGTCTCGTGTGATGGTCATTTGGTGCGATTCGAGGGTTCCTTCACCGATTTCCAGGAGTTTGGAATCTCGCCAGAGTCGCTCGACATGGTACTCGGCTACGTAGCCATAGCCACCCATGACCTGGATTGCAGCATCAGCAATCTCCTTCGCAGCGGTCGTTGCAAAGAGTTTGACACCATCCGAGTCAAGACGTTGACCAGAGGTTCCAAGCTTGATGTTGTTCGCCGTATCGTAGACGTAGGCCCGCATGGCACGGTACTTTGCCCATGACTCTGCAATGTGCCGTTGCATCTGTCCAAACGAGCGGATTTGCACGCCAAACGCTTCTCGCTCTGATGCATACTTGTTCATCTCATGGAGGCAACGGCGTGCAATTCCGAGTGACATTGCACCAAGGGTTAGGCGTTCAATTTCGAGATTACCCATCATGTGAAGAAGCGAACCGCCCTCTTCACCAACAAGATTTGCTGCAGGGACAATGCAGTCATCGAAGACGAGCTCTGCAGTGTTGGATGCACGCATTCCTGTTTTGTCAAAGATTTTCTGCCCAACACTGAAACCGGGCATTCCTTTCTCAACAAGGAATGTTGAGAGTTTAACTCGTCCCTTTTCATCGTGTCCAGTTTTGGCATAGACCCAGACCACGTCGGCAGGTGTTCCTTTGTCATCAATGCATCCGTTGGTAATCCACATCTTTCGTCCGTTGAGGACCCAATCGCCGTCAGCGTTTTTCTCGGCGGTTGTGGACAATCCGAGAACGTCTGTGCCTGCGTCAGGTTCTGACATCGCCATGGCCCCTATCCATTCGCCAGAGCAAACCTTTGGAAGGATTCGGGTTTTCTGTTCCTCGGATCCATTGAATGCCAGGTTGTTGACAAAAAGCATTGAATGCGCTAAGTAGGCAAGTGCAAACCCAGCATCTGAATACGTCAGTTCTTCATGAGCAATGGTTGCTGCAACTGCATCGAGTCCAGCGCCACCGTATTCTTCTGGGACGGTAATGCCGAGCAGGCCAAGTTCACCGAGTTCTCGAAACAGTTCGATATTGAATTGCTCTTTTTTGTCGTATTCATGAGCCTGCGGTTCAACGAATTCTTGGACGAAGTCACGAATCATTTCTCGGAGCATTTGGTGTTCTTCACTCGGATTTGCAAGGTCGATCATGGTCTCACCGTTCCGACCTCAGGGTTCTCCCTTTTTGACGGTTGGTCTTAGGTGCGGGGAACTCGTACACTTCTCTTGGTGCGCTCATGGCCCATTGGAGGTCGGTTGCGAGTCTGTGTAGGTGCACGAGAAGCACGCTTCACTTTCCGCACTCTGGGTTTGTTGAGTGGAATTTTCCGAGCCCTTTGCCCAACATGACGCAACGGTGAATTGTCCACAGATTGCTTGGGTGCCTCAAGACCGATTTCGGCAAGAAGATTTGAAGCGGCAGACTTGTGTGTCACTCCGCTGCGAGCATCGTCAACAATCCTTGATGCAAGAGCGGAAAAGGAGGAGTCTTGAATCGGCTGGTGCACGACTTTTTCTCGCTCTTCCCGTAGGTGCTCCGCCATCAAAGCTCGAAGCATAGCTCCGTTTAGTGCATCCTGCTTTCGCTCAATCATATGCATCCCATCCAGTCCGAATTCAGCCTTTTTACATATGAAGATTCGGACTCAAAGACAGTCCAAGCAAGGGATTTCATTCCTGTTGATCATCGAGCCGGGCTTCGACAAAGGCGTTGAAAGCCTCCTCTGTATCGAACTCAATAACAATTGGAGAAATCGTCTCACAATCCTGACACTGATATTGTTGGCCGGTCATAAAACCCATGTAAGGATAGATGCGAATGCTGAGACAAGTTGAGCATGCCATGAATGCCATGGTATCCATGAAACACTGTGGTTTATCAGGTATCGTACCAAATCAAGCAGCATGAATCGATTTAGAATAACGTTGTTTGCATTGAAATGGGCTTCTTCTTTTTCTCAGAATGCAGTTTCCAGATAAGTTCCAATGCTGCAAATTCAGCGGACTTTAAGGATGCCTCAATTGTACCGACCGGGCTTGCCCACGCATCGCCTGCGAGTGTGATGCGTTGATGGTGCCATCGATCTGGTTGATGCATTGGACGGGCAAACCGCCATCGATGTGCATGAAAGTCAGCTTGCTCTAGCCAGTCTGAATCAATGGAGTTGAGTTCGTTGAGAATCAATTCCGTGACCTCTTCTCTCGATAATTCAAGGTGTTCTTTGCTCCAGGTATTGCTCATCTGTACAATCATAACATTCGATTCAGGATGGTCGATACCCCTGCGGATTAATTCTATAGAATCGCTTGTGTAGTCGGTGAAATTGTTTACAACTGTCGCCTTTCCTGTACAAATAAGGCTCCAGTTTGAAGCGTAAGGAAAATCCTTCCAGTGTTCCGGTGCGAGGTTCTGAAGCATTGCGTGCAGTTGTGGAATCGGGCAGGTCAAAAGAACTGCTTCTGCTTGGTAAGTGAAGCCCTTGTCATCCTCGAGCAGAATGTGATCTTCCTTCTCTTCAACGGACGCAATGTGTGTTCCGCAGCGTACATCGATGCCATCGAGCATTGATACGATCGAATCGTCTGCATGCAGATTCGTACTTGGATTCATTGCATCGGTTCCATGATTGTATGTCCCACTCTCCCTTCTTTTGGTGGATGATCGCCCACCGGGAATGGTTCCTTTGTCTAAAACGAGAACATCGTACCCGTACTGGTTCAGGATTTGAGCCGATCGAGCACCAGAGAAGCCTGCTCCAACAACAATGAACGGGTGTTTCTGTTGGTAAGGAAGACGTGTGACATATCGTTCGTAAGCCGTCATATCCAATCGGGATTGGTGGGTTTCAAGTTCACGCTTGCGAACCACACCCATGACAGGTAGCGGAGGCAAAAAAGGGCGATCGAACAACCCCTCCCACCAGTGAATGCCCGCGATTGAAGATGGATCCCTTCCATCGAGGGCGAACTTATCGTTCAAGTGTTGCCCAATTTGAAGGGACTGTTCAAGCGAAGGTGTCCAATGCGGCGTGGCCTTGCCCCACGTCATTCGAAGATTGTTGTGCAGTTCACCATGTCGATACAACGAGGTCTGACAAAGGTTCCAGAGATGGTTTGGAGATTGGCCGATTTCAAACTGTTCCTTGCTCAGAATGGTGGTTCGAACGTCTTCAGCGGTATCATTCCATGACTCGAGTGCCCAGTTGGGAAGGTTGTGCGCTTCGTAAGGTTCAGCTCTTGCGTATGCATGGTGCCAGGCATGTTCTCTGAAAATAAGCAATTCGTCGAGGAATTTCTCTGATGATTTCGTTCCAACTTCATGTGCTTCGCGTACAATTTTCATCACAGAAATCATTCCGTAATGAATTGCCATTGAGAGACGAGAGACGCCATCTGGATCCGCAGCATTGTTGCGACGTCGGGCATAACCAGACAATCCCTTCGCAAGGAACGTTTCCCATCGATTCAATGCAGCACGCTCGCCGCCTCGCTGTTCCCAAACAGGATGAACCGACATGTCGATGTTGCATTGATGCAGCAAAGCCAGTCGCTCGTCCATGGACGTAAGTTTCGAAACATCCACTGGTGAGAAAGGCAATGCTTCGTGCCAAGGACCTGCCGGTTCGGCATGGACCTTCGGCCATGGCATTCCAACACGGCGTTTTCTCAACTTCTTTGTCGCATCTCGATATCGAAACGGCCTGTCAACCGATTTCCCAAAAACAGGAAGTGGGACCACACAATGGCAATCGATTTCCATGACAGGGCAAATTGCGTTTGTTGCAATCCGGTTCCCCCAATCGTTCCAAGGTGGAAGTGGGAACAAATCGGTGATGATGATGCTTGCATACGCAGCGAATTCCTTCAGAACTGGACGCCGATGCCCCTCTCTTGCTATGTGCAGGGCGTATTCAATACCGAGTTGTTTGCACCCACTGTGTAAATCCATGGCAGCATCAAGAAGAATGCTGTGATGACGAGCATTTGCGTGAGGGTAACGTTCGTCGATTCCCTGGTAAACAAGGAGCGGAAGATTGTAGCGGTCTGCGAGGATTCGACCAGCATCAATGGCTGGATTTTCGTGGGTTCGCAAGGATGATTTGAGCCATACAACAACAGGACCGGTACCTGTGATTTCCTCAACAGAATTGGCCATCTGACAACGTTCTGCAAGATGTTCTGGCAAATCGAACATAATACAAACTGATGGCGTTGGTAAATATACTCCTGTTTGGATACAACTCAAAACCATGATTAGATGTCTTGACGTCATTGAAACATGGGCAGCAAAACCTACCTCATCACAGGGGCCTCGAAAGGTATTGGTCGTTCGATTTCAAAGCGACTCGCAAAAGACGGCATTCAAGTCGTTCTCTTGGCTCGGCAATCTGAAGAATTAGAAGATGCATGCAGAGAAGTCCAATCACTCTCACCGTCATCGTTTATGATAGCATGCGATCTTGCTCAATCGGATTCCATCGCTACTGCAATAGAGTCGTTCAATGGAATTGATTCGATTGATGGGATTGTCCACAATGCAGGTACGATTGCTCCAATCAAGTCGATGTTTGAAGCAGAAACGGATGTCTGGGAGAGGAACATACAGGTCAACATA
>JAKUNY010000081.1:2491-6546 GCA_022451765.1 Candidatus Poseidoniaceae archaeon | reverse complement strand
ATCCTAATTCTACAAGCGGGATGCCGACCTTCGTTGCGAGGTTCTCTGTTGCGACCGACGTTGGAACGCCAACGATTTCCAAGCCTTCTTGAGCGATGCGGCGGCCGAGTTCAAGTACGGTGTACTTTACCGTCGAACCGGTTCCTAGACCAACACGCATTCCTGTTTTGACAAATTCGCATGCTGCCTCACCAGCGATTTTCTTCAATGCTTCAGCATCGTTCATGACGCTACGGTAACTGACACGGTTGATATGGCTTGTTGGTCAAAAAGGGGAGTTGATGCTGCAAGAACCCTTTTTGACTTGAATGGTGACCAGCCAACATGGGTGGCGTACAGCAAAACCGAGTCATCGTTTCTTTGCTGTTGTCAATTCTTGTGCTTTCGTTGCTGAGTCCGATGGCTGAGCCGACCGATGAATTGGTCGAGAACACAGCCTCGAATTCCACACCAATTGGTCAAGCCCCGACGGTAAGCATTGGTTCCTATCCAGACGGTGTCAATGATGCAACATCTGTTAGTGTCCCAAGCGGAGAGGCACTCTCGGGAATCGACTTGTCCCGCGACGAAGGCGTCCTTCCCGTCTCAGCTTTGAAGATATTTGATTCACCGGCTGAATACGATCACTCAATGGCGGTGTACGATGGAATGGATGGCAACAACTCCGTCATCCACCTGCTTCCTCAATGTTGGACCTACGACATGGAGGGAACGAACCTTTGGACATTCTCCGGCACCAATGTTTGGTATTGGGGCTTTGATTCCTCCCTCGGACAAGCCAACGGTGTCACCAGTGGAACAAAAGCCATTTACACCTACAACGGAAACTATCCGAATGGAATGTCAACCACGTATTGGGCCACATCTCCAGTGATGAATTGCGGTGGGTGTTCCGGTGGCTGGGATTTAAAATTCCAGAAGCGGCTTGGTGTTGAATCATCAACGTGGGACCGTGCGTATGTCTCGGTCAAGAACCCATCAGGGAGTTGGGTCAACGTTTGGTCGAACAGTGGGACGGTCAACGATGGCGCCTACACTACCCAGCCCATCGCAATTTCGAACTACGTTGCTGGGAACTCAAACTTCCAAGTCCGTTTCGGTCTCGGAACCAGCGATGGCAGCGTAACTTACACTGGATGGAACATCGACGATGTTGAAAGTCTACCACAAGCATCAGGAATCTCAACGGGTGAAGGAAACTGGACATCGGCTCCGTTTGGCCCTGGTTCGACCCTGGGTAGCGAACCATCGTCGTACGGATTGATGGTCATCGATGCGGAAATTCCAACAGGTTCACTGTTTGAGTGGTCGCTCATCGACGCATCAACAGGGACACCTCTTCCTGGTTATCAGGAAATGACAGACCTGCGTGTCGACCTTGGGGCCATCGATTGGGAATCGACACCTTCTCTGCGACTGAAAATGCACATGATTACTGGTTCGGGTGGTGGTCCGAAGGTCCACAGCATTGGAATTAGCGGAGCCATCAACGAGAGTTTCAGCGAAAATCCTGCGTTGCATGATTGGACACTTGCAGGCACATCTTGGTCGCAAACCTCAGGCGAAGTCTCAGGCACAGGAACAGTCACTTCCACTATCTATCGAGTTTCCAATGGTTTTGGTGCACTCAAAACGTCCATCCTCGCCACAGGTTTACCAATCCTCGAAGCAAACATCGATGACAAAGGTTGGCTTGCTTACCCTCTTGAGGGATACACGAATCTTGACGAAGTTGGACAAAGCGTTCAGTTCCGGTTCCAAGCATCTCAGCCAAGCGGTTCCTATTCCATTGATGCGTTTTCCGTTGAAACAGTCCGTTCCATACCCAACATGGGTGTTCGACTTGACATAGGTGCTGATGGTGTATCTGATTGGGGGTTTGATGGTGACGATGCAGGAAGTTACGGTATGCAAAACCGTCTTGCAAATGGGAAGGTGTGCCAGACACTTTCAACGACGCCAAGTTCTGCAGGGGTGTTTGATGTCCTCCTCCCACTGGCTGGCATTGATCAATTTGGATTCACTGTTTCCTCTTCAAGTGAAATGAGATCTCCTTACATGAACATCAAGATTGCAGGTTCAGATGTCACCAACCGAGGGTTTGCGAACTTCCAAACCGCATCCTATGTCGAATTCTCATCAAACGAGTTGAGTGCCCTGAACAATGCCTTATCCAACGCTGCGGATGATCGAGGTATCCTAGGATTGCCGATGTCCCGTGTCAGCATAAACATAGGTTCGTCCCAATCAACTGCAGACGTAACCATGTGTGGTATATTTGCTCCATACGATGCTTCCCTCAATCTCAATTTGGCTGCAAATTCTGCACTTGTCCAAAGTCTCAATCAAGAACTGAGTTCAGTTGTGGCAATTGGTGGTATCAAAGAGGTTCGTCTCCCCGTACGCATGATGTCCTCTGGTTCACTCAAATTGACCATCAACAGCGTCAGCTCGTCGCCAACGTTGAATCCTGTCTCCATCACTGTCACTCCCCCTATCGATACGCTTACGCCATCAACCGATTGGATAACAATCGACTCGATTTTTGACCTCTCTCCGCTCGGTGTTCTGGATGGAGAAGCATACGTCAAAAACAACGGTTGGAGCGTTGAGTTTGCTCTTCGAGGTCCAAACGGTGAGTCTAAGGTTCTCTGTGGAACAGCTGTCCTCCCGCTTGTAGGGGCAGCCGTTGCAAACTGTCAGCAATCTGGATATGCATTGGGATGGAGCGACATTGACGCTAACGGAGAAATCAAGATGACAGCATCCGGATCCTTTGTACAGTTCACCCACACCTTCCAGATGCCTGTAAGTTGGAACGATGAGCCTTATGCATCGCTCAACGTTATGCTCGTTAGCCCAACAGGTCCAACCTTGCCACTGAATCATGTCTTTGGCCTAGGTCACGCAAACGGTGTTGAAAACGACGTCTCGCTCAAGCGATTTACCATTGAATCGCAGTCTGGTGTGGAAACCGATGCATCTTCAGCATCGCTTGTCCAAGGTACGTTTGTGACCGTCAATGCGTATCTTGGATTCGAAGGTGTGGATGCTGCTGTTCCTCGAACCGGTCAAGCACAGGTACGCTTGCTTGTTGATGGACAGGACAAAGGATCGACCAATTTGATTCTGAATGGCGTAGCGTCAATCATCTATAGCGTGCCGTCAACTGCAAACAGTCTCGAGATGGAGATTGAGGTGACCCCAGTTGCGGGTCAAGGTGTGGCCTACGAGGTCAACCCTGTTGCGAACTTTATCATGGACTCGATTGCACCTATGTTGATTGGAATGGACGTGGATACATTCGATCATCGCGACGCCTCGCCAGCAACAGAAATCAACTTCATTATCGGTGACAGCCCATCGCTCCCCCATCATGCAGAAGCCCATGTTTGGCGGTCATGGATCGATGATACAAACATGAACAAAATGGTTGATGAGGATGAAATCCAGACGTACTTGCTTGAAAAGCCCGATGACATGCTATCAACCATAGGTGAGTTTTCGCTTACATTAGACACGTCGCAAGCACCTGATGGAGAATTTGTTCAAGGATGGCTGTCCGTTTCAGACGGCGCAGGGAACCTCATGATTGAAGGCGGAAGTGCAAGCACACCGCTGTTTAATGTTCAAATTCGCTCCGATGGAACGCCCTCCTATGGAACAGAATTTGATCTTGTATGGGGCAACGGCGACGGTTGGCTGCATCCGGGTGAAGCGAACGTCTTGCAAATTCCGATTTGGGATAGGAACGGTGTTTCCGATATTGACTCCATCGAACTCAACCTTGGTTCGACAGAATCCGATTCTGCCATCATCTATTGGTTGGCTGAGAATGAACAGTGTTATACGAATCACGTCTACATCGACGTTGAATCTTGCTCAATTGTTAATGGCGAGGGTGTCTTCTCAGAGCAGGGGGCATTTGTTGCAAACTTTAGCATCGAGTGGGGCTTTGATCCTGATCCAAGTTTCATTCGAACTCCGTCCCTGAAACTCACTGACCGCCTCGGCCAAACCGTGATGGTTCCATTGTACGCTGCAACTTGGCAGTA
>JAKUNY010000081.1:0-2481 GCA_022451765.1 Candidatus Poseidoniaceae archaeon | reverse complement strand
ATTGGCGCTTGATGCATCCCAATCCAAGCTTCTTATCGATATGCGAGAGGTAAATTCCGTGGGCGCTTATGCCTCGGAAGATTCGACTATGGAGTATCAAGGAGAACTGGTTTGGTACAGAAGCATGCGAACCATCGAGCAATCTCTTGACGTTTTGATGCAAATCAACGGAGAGGAATCGGTTGTTGAAACGTATGGGAATTTCAGTTTTGCAAGAAATGTTCCTGAACAAGCTGGAGAGCATGGTTTGTTCCTTACGATGTACAATCCTCCTAGCGGTGCAATCTTGCGAGGGTTGGGTCAAGAACCAATTTCGACCATCTTCGTTGACAAGCAGGCTCCGATACTCATGGACATCCGTTCTCCTGGAACACAGGATGTCCTCCAAGAAACCGCATGGTCCGATTTAAAGATTCAACTCACGGTTCGAGAAATGGAGCAACTGAATCCGGACACCTTGGTGCTCAACTATGCAATTCATCCAGCAGGATTGGGGCTAAACTCCGTAGCGATGTACGATGGACAAATCAACATGGAGCTCTTGGGTGGCCGAGCCTTTGGCGAGCAAGTCCCAATCGCAGCGGGTCTCAACATCGATGACATAGTGTCGGAATCTGATCGCACCGAACCACTCGAATTACGCATCTGGGTGACGGGCGAAGACATGGCTGGTAATGCATTCGCAGAAGATTTCAATGACATCGATGCTCCGTTCCATACGTGGGATTTGGAACAACGCGTTCCAGACTTCACCTTTGTGGGGGAACCGTCCGTGAAGTCGGGTGGTGACAGTATACGGGTCGATGAGCCGGTTGAAATAACTGCAGCCATCATCAACAACGGAAATGCTGACGGTAATGTGCAGATTGTCCTTGAATTGGTAGAGTCAAATGGTGCTCGAACACGAGTCGATGCACGTCAACTCGAAGTTGCGCCAGGTATGACAACGGTGTATGAGGGTGCATGGGTACCATCTCGGACCGGAACGATGTGGCTGGAAGTCCAAATTCTGGGTTCGGAAACACTCCAAACACCAACACTTCGTGTAAAGGAAGCAGAAAGTGAAGGATTCATGGGCACTGTTTCAGAAGTCAACCCAGTGGTTTTGGGCGTGTTGGTTGTTTTGAGCCTCGTCCTTGTTGGATTGCTCGTGTTCGGACTCCGGCCAACAGAACCTCAGAGGCGAACGAATCCAAAGCTTGCACAGCGTTTGCAACAAGCTGAGCAAACCCTTCCTGTGATTGAACAACAGCAAGCAGTTGGCCCATACGGTGGCCAACAGCAAGGGGCTGACGTCGGTCAGAACCCATACCAGTGAATCTGATGGGTTCATATGGAAGTTGATTGACAGCCACGTGGAGGGAGTGAGAGGACCGCTGACAGAGTTCGACTCTGAGGAAAGTCCCCTCTCCATAGTGCAGGTGGTTCACAGAAGTGAAAGATCAGAGATGGTCAGGTCAATGCCACAGAAACGATACGATACCAGGTGTGTACAATGATGTTGAAAGACGGAGGTTGCCTGAATGTCGATGGAACGAGCAACCCCACTGGAGCAAGTCCAAATCGTCCCGCTTATGCTGCACGCACAGGGACAGGTAGGATGCTTAGTTGAATGCGGTCACCAAACGGCAACAAAAAGGGGCTTACTCCTCACTCCCTCCATCCAATCCAACGTGGTTTAGTAGGAGATTATTTGCTAAGAAACCAACAAATTCGTTTTCATCATTGTGAAGAAGAACTCCTTGAGGTTGAAGCTTCTTGATTTCAGCCATAGCCTCTGGTACTGTCTTGTTCCAGTTGATAGAAACGATGTTTGTATTCGCATATTTTTTGACATTGTGCATGTGAATATTCTTTGGATTTGAGGCATAGTGTTTCAAGAATGTGTAGAGATAGAGGATGCCATGAAACTTATCCCTCTTTGAGTCGAACACTAAGACAGCATGCTCTGGATTGTCCGCAAAAATATCTGCAAGTTTGTGCATTTTCGTTTTTGGTGAAACGATGGTGTATTCTTTTTCAATGGGAGAGACGAATCCTCGTATCGTCAAGTCCTAATCCGTCATGCTTCCGACTTTGAATGCTCAATTAAAATCGTTGCTTAGCAAAATAATCAGAAAACTCTTTTGAATTGAATAGTTTGTTTTGAAACGAATAAGATGGTTACGACGGTGGGTGATTTGAATTTGCGCGATGAATTCGCGATTCTTTCCTACAGTTCCGTACTTTCCGATGTTGCTCAAGCAATGCTGCCAGTCAAGAATGTCGCTGTACTTCTTCGAGGGAAGAAAGAGAAGCATGGCATCGTTGGAATCATCAAAAAACAAGATCTTCTTTCAGCCATTGGCGAAGGCCGTAACCCGATTGTTTATCGAACGAAGGAGATTATGAAAACGAACATTCTTCGATTACGAAACGACACACCAACTGCTGTGGCAATTGAAACCATTACCAAGGAAAAACCAGATTGTGTCCTCGTAC
>JAKUNY010000080.1 GCA_022451765.1 Candidatus Poseidoniaceae archaeon | reverse complement strand
CGCAACAGCATCAATTCGCACCTCAACGCCAATCAGTGCGCACGAGATTTTCGTTCAAGCATCCGACGCCTATGGTGATGCAACATCGCCAACATCGTTCATTGTAATTGTTGCCGAAGCTGATGAAGGAGTTCTCGGGTCGAGCGATGGTGAATTCTCGGTAACCCTCATCGCAGTGGCCGTTGGTGTGACGGCTCTTCTCGCAGGTTTGGTGGTCTATTTCCGGCAACGTCAGCCGCCAAAGAATGGACACGACCGATTTGGATTCCAGTGAGCATACAATTACGCCGACAATCGTTTATACCCCTGCTCGGTGGGTTGCTTGCTACCTGCGAGCGTAGTGTAGTGGTTATCACCGGGCGTTGCCAACGCCTGAACCCGGGTTCGAGTCCCGGCGCTCGCACCAAAGTTGACTGAAAAAGCCTTTACATACTGCTTGTACAATCGGACATCATGACTGACGCTCGAGTGGTTTACGTCGGAAAAAAGCCTTCTTTCTCATACGTAAAAGCAGTTTTGATGGCAATGCAAGAGGGTGAACGTTTGGTTCGATTGCAAGCGAGAGGTCAAGCGATAAGTCGCGCAGTGGATGTTGCTGAAATCTGCCGCAGACGTCACGGAATCATCGCTTCCAAACTTCCTGAGAAGGTTACCATTGTCAACATCGAAACCGACTCAATTGAATTGCCAGGCGATGATGGACGCACGAAGACAGTGAGCAGCATGTACATTGAATTGCTTGGAGAAGGCGATTTCACTGAAGAAGAGTGATCACAGTTCCGACAATCGGCGTTCGATTTCTTCAGCAGTCGCTTCAAACACGTGGAGAGACTTTCCTACTGGGTCATCCAGTCCCCAATCCTGGTCAATTCGCATAGCAGGGCATGAAACTCCACACCCCATTGAGATGACCATATCGAAGTCTTTGGCTGAAAACAAATCCACGGATTTTGGGCTTAGTCCATCAACGGAAATTCCCTTCGATTGCAAAACTTTGAGCGCATTTTCAGATACTTGCGCCGCTGGGTGGGTCCCAGCACTCGCTGCCTCATGGCCCAAGTGCCGAGCGATTCCTTCAGCCATTTGTGAGCGACATGAATTTCCCACACAGACGAACAACAATCGCATGGGTTGACTTCTGTAACGCAACTTATGAACATTGACTCCGTCGAATATATAGGCAGGATGAGCGATGAGGGCCGTGGTTGTTTTTTCTGGGTTGTATCTCCTTCTCTTTGCCCTCCACATCGTTTTTGCCGCAAATGATTGGGATTTCCTGTTTCGTGCCGTTGCTACGGGTCTGGTTGCAATGACTTTTCTTTGCGGACCTGTACTCTGGTTCATGGTTAAGCGATTGAACTTCTCAGGAACGAACCCAACGAAACAGGGCTATATCCTGAGTTTACCCCTTGCCACTGGAATTGCGTACGCTTTCACGTCGATGGAATTCCAATTTTTAGCGACAATTACCACCTTGCTTGTTACGACCGCCACGCATGGAGGTTGGTTCATGTTCATCAAGGCAAAATAAACGCATTGAAGTAGGCAGAACAAGTGCGATGTCTATGTCCGATTCCCCTGTTTCACTGCATACTCCAGGAAATGATGGGCCGTCAGAGGCCCCTGCTGCGCCTGATCCTGCTGCACAAAAGCAGATGGAACAAGCCTATGCGCAAATGAAGCGAAAGATGGCGATGGCAGAGATTGGTAAGCAAATTAAGCACAAAATTATGGTACTTTCTGGAAAAGGCGGCGTTGGAAAATCGACCGTTTCGACAGGCCTAGCGCTCGCACTTGCTCAACAAGGGCACAAAGTCGGCATTCTTGACATCGATATCACCGGTCCAAACGTACCCAAGATGATGGGATTGGATGGTCGAAAACTTCACGTTGAAGGAGGAAGAATTCATCCCGCACAAGGACATCTTGGTGTCAAAGTCATCTCGATGGCATTCCTCCTGGAGGATGAAGACACGCCGGTTGTTTGGCGTGGCCCGATTAAGCTCGGAGCCATTCAGCAATTCATCGGCGATGTTGAGTGGGGCACTCTCGATTATCTGATCATCGATTTCCCGCCAGGAACATCCGATGAGCCATTGACTGTCGCACAATCGCTACCTGACATCGATGGAATGGTCATTGTTACGACGCCGCAGGAAGTTGCTTTGCTCGATAGCCGCAAGTCAATTACATTCGCATCCTCTCTCAAAGTCCCAGTTCTCGGAGTTGTTGAGAACATGAGCGGCTACACAATTCAAGGAAAAGGGACACCAGGTTCTGATGTTGAAATCGCTGCGCCAGCTGGACGTACACTCCGAGCAACATGCGACGATGAAGGTCGATTCAGTTTGACACTTGACATTTTCAAAGAAGGTGGAGGACGTTCCACAGCAGAGGAATTTGGAGGTCGGTTCCTCGGCGCATTGCCATTTGACCCTGGCTTCGTTCGTGGAGGGGACGATGGTGTTCATCGAATCGTGAGTGAACCAGACGGTGCCTCGGCATCCGCCTTTTCGAATGTCGTAGCTTCGATTCAAGCACAATTGGATGGAACAAACTCCTCCAGCTTGGAAATAATTTGAGGTTTGATCATGACAGAAGAACCACTGGAATTGCGACGTCTAGAGCGTCGAGATACGGACATTGAACTCACGTATGAAGACGGTACGACGCTCACGGTATCCTACGACAATCTGCGTCACGCCTGCCCATGTGCGAAATGTTCACCACTTCGGAATGAGGATGATACCAGCATGCATTTGCGTCGAACCATCGAAGCGTATCCAAAAGAAAAGCCGCTGGTAAAAACCGTTGGAAACTATGCCATTTCCTTTGAATGGGAAACTGGGTGTTCCAGTGGAATCTATCGCTTTGAGCGAATTTGGGATTTGGCTCATCGCCGAGATCCCGACCGGGGGCGCCCCTATGTCCATGGGGCATGGTAATTCCACCCTCATTGAAGAAAATCAGGTGCAGGTTTCTTGAGCATAACCCACCACCATCCATCTAGGAGGCTTCAATATGGATGGTGTCTATCTCACCTGGCTCATTTCAGCACTGGCTGTTGGAGTCTTCCTCATGCCGTACTTCAAGCCTCCTTGGGCAAGACTGACGTTGAGCGGTTTTGTTGATTTCATACGTCGTTATTGGTTGCATCTCTTGATTGCTTTGTCCATCTACAACGCTAAGGATTTCCTTGATCAAATCGACCGAATCGTCATGGCACGTACCGGACTGGATATGACACCGTACATTTACGCCATTGAGGGAGATTTAGTCGTCTGGTTCCAGGATACGTTTAGGGCTCAATGGCTCGACGTAACTATGACGCATTTTTACATTGCAGGGTTCATGTTCATTACCTATGCTTCCATTTTCTACGTCACCTACTTTGATGATCGATGGATGGCTGATCGAATTGCCTTGGGAGTTGCATGGGTTTACCTTCTTGCCATTCCGTTCTATCTCTTCTTCAATGTCCGGGTGACAGGTTTCTACATTGAAGACATGGATGCAATTGCTTACACGTTAAATCCTGAAATTGAAGATTGGTTCCGTCGTATTGATGCATTCACAAATTGTATGCCTTCGTTGCATATTGCAGTTCCGTTTGCCATATGGCTCACGTTTAGGAAATACGATCATGATGGTCGATGGCGTCGATTCCAAAACATGACCCTTGGGTACATTCTTCTTACCGTATTCGCCATCATATACCTGGGAATTCATTGGTTTGTTGACATTATCGGAGGGATGGTTTTAGCAGCTTTCAGCGTGCGATTAACGGATAAAACAAGCGACTCCGTTTGGAGAATTTTTGATGAGCGCACCATTAACAGTCGTCTTGCCACGGTGCTAACACGACCAGGTCATTCAACATCCATCCTTTTTAATCGAGTCAAAGCATATTTTGGAACATTGCTTAAACCCACCAGCAAGGAAACCAGCACCTTCATTGTGGCCATATTAATCTTAACTGGAGCGGTCATAACGTGGGACTACACGCACAATGAACTTCCTGCGGAAGGCGTTCAATCGGCACAGGGGGCGGTAGCATCCGAGGGTTGGATGGCGACAATGGACAATCAATCCGGAGACGCAATTTTACTGATACACGACGTTTCAGATCCATCGATTGATCCAAAGGTGGTTGCTCAACCCATTATGGAATTTGATTCTCCTTACGCTCTAAACGAACATTACCTTGTCATTGCAAACAGTACTGAACTGCGTCTCATCGATGTTGAGAAGCCGAGTGAGGTTATCCTTCAACAAGAGGTTGCTGGAATCGAATCATTGCAATTAACTTCCCTGCAAGGTGAACCGGTTGTACTGTACATCGCAAACAATTCTCTTCATGGAATGAATGCAGAAGGAGAATTGGTTCAGATGCCATCACTTCCTGAGGATGAAACAATGGAATTGATGTCCGTTTCTGGGATTGAAGTTCTTATGGTTTCGAGTGAACAACCTTCGAGAGTACACATTGGCACCATTGGTGGAATTGGTTCGCAGAGTATCTTCCTCAATGCATCCACGACACTTGAGCAAAACCGCGTTTTGGAAGAATGGGGTCAAACCGTTGATGACGAGAATGCAACCATCGTGCAGGTGGCGTTTGACTCCCAACACATTGCTGTTCGAATGAACGTTACAGCGCTTGACCGATTGGTGATTTACGATCGTTCAACCGGTGAACAAAGGCTTGGATTTGATCCAATCTTCCCTGTTGGAAACATCTCTTTTGCCTACGATTACGTTGTTTGGGAAGCCAAAGATCACTTCAATCCACTGAGTTTTTCAGATAAATACGCCGATTGGGAAATTCATCAATTGCATCTTCCAACAAATTATTCTGAACAACTTACTTCAGACACCATCGACCAAGTCAATCCAATTGCTCTTGAAGAGGGAATTGCATACATCGAAGTCGAGGATGATGGAGAGGTAACCATCAACGTTCTCAATCGGGGTGCGGAGCTTGCGACCTATTCGAGCACTGTCCTACAGTGGTCGGTGATGCTGTTGATTGTTCTTACGTTCATCTATATCTTGCAACGCCAAGACGAAGCACGGTCAAAAGAACTCATCCATGATAGCGTACTCGAGTCCGAATGAGATCAAATCGTTCGATTACGTCTTCCATGCAAACAGGGTCGCCGCCAGGCGTTTTTTCGGCTGTACCAAGGTCTTGCTCACACTGCTTGTATCCTTGCAAAACAGCTTCCATTGCGTTTTCTCGATGCGGATGCGATGCGCCTAAGATTTCGAAAAGCACATGCAGATCGATTCCATACAATTCGGTCTCAAATTCGATTTTTGCGAGACCGAAGTCGATGAGAACAGCTTCCCCGCTCGGTGTGATCATGATGTTGTTTGTCGATAGGTCTCCGTGAACAATTGCTTGACGATGGAGCATTCGAATACTGTAACCAGCAGATTGGAGGTGCTTCATCATAGTCACATCGTCGATTGAATCGTCGTTTAGAAGTTCAATCAATGGCCTGCCCGGGACATTGCTCATTACCAATTGTTGTTCCTTGATGTCGCAATCGTAGAGAACTGGAATGTTGAGTCCACTTTTGTAGAGCCGAACCATCAGCCGTGCTTCAGCAAGCATTCGACGTCGACCTAAACGGTCATCCAAGTCGGGATGGCGCCACGAGCGAAGTCGCCGTTGTTTACGGACAGCCGGTTGACCCATCCACGTTCCACGCCAAACCTCGGCTTCTGCACCGAGGTACAGTCGCTCGTCTGCGCTGAATGCCATCGAACCAAGCCAATTGCCTCTTTTTCATAAGTTCAGCGATAGCAATGGGTTGAAATTGGAAGGCGGATTGGATTGAATGATACGCATGTCCATCTCTCTTGCTATGTGCGCTGTCGACTTTTCCTCGACCTCAATGTCGCCCGAAGATGTGGCCATCGCCGAGCGTATTGCAGAGTTGAAACAAGAACTCGGTGATGCGTTGTTGATTCTTGGTCATCATTATCAGAGGGATAGCATTGTTATGCATGCAGATTTTCTTGGCGACTCCTTCATGCTGAGTCAAAAAGCCGCTGATTCGGACGCCAAATACATCGTCTTTTGTGGTGTCCATTTTATGGCAGAATCTGCAGATATTCTCACTTCCGATGAACAGATAGTCATGCTTCCAAATCTGCGAGCAGGTTGTTCAATGGCCGATATGGCAACCCTCGAAGATGTCGAAGTTGCTTGGAAAGAAATGCTAGCGTCAACGGAGCTGATGGATCCCATCAACAAACAGAATCCAGCCGATCCCGCTTTGGAAGGAGAGTCCTATCTTGTCCCTGTCACGTACATGAACAGCAGTGCAGATCTCAAAGACTTCGTAGGTCGTCACGGTGGAATCGTCTGCACCTCTTCCAACGCCGAGGGTGTTCTGCAATGGGCCTTCGATCGAGCGGGATCAAATGGTGCTGTGTTGTTTTTCCCAGACCAACACCTTGGAAGAAATACAGGATTAAGGATGGGAATTACCGAAGACCAGATGCCTACTTGGACGCCTGGTATCGGTGCAAGCTCCACTCTAACCGATGCGCGTATTATTCTCTGGCAT